>JBAYXY010000007.1:0-18857 GCA_041673285.1 Minisyncoccota bacterium | reverse complement strand
TGATCAAGTCTATTATGTTGTTTCTGGAGAAGCAAAGCTTTTTTCGGTTAAGGGTTGAATTTAAAATAGGACAAGGGGACTTATACTATTTTGAAAAAAAGGAAGCTTATTATATTATCGGAGACAATTTAAGGGTTTGTGTGATAAACTCTCCTAAATGGAATTTAGAGCAATATAAGTTAATTAAGGATAAATAAATATGATAAGAAAAGCAGGACAAAAAGATGTAAGAGCTATAATAGAAATTATAAAGTCTGTCCACATTAAAAACATTAACAACAAAGATAATGGTTTTTTGGCCAGCGAGGATTTATCAAAAATTTCTTATAGTAGAATGATTAGAGATTATGAATATTGCTATGTATGTGAAGTTGAAAATAATGTAGTTGGATTTTTAATTGCTTCTTCTAAAGAGTTAATGGATAAAGGTAGCGAAATTTATTCTTTTCTTAATACTGATTTAAGCGAAGACTTTATTTATATTTTCCAAATAGGAATTAGTCCAAATTTTCAAAGAAAAGGAATGGGTGCATTACTTTATAAGCAATTATTTAAAGACGCAAGAATTAAGAAATTCAGAGTTATCACTTCAAAAGATCCATTGAACAATGCCTCTAGGAAATTGCATCAAAAATTAGGGTTTAAAGAGATAAGTGTTTTTAGATGGAGTGATAGTGTTGAGAGTTATGTTTATAATTTAGAGTTGAAATAAATTTTTAGGGTATGTCAAAAATAATTTTAGCAACAACATCGCTATATAGAAAAGAAGTGTTTTCGTACATAGGGATTCCTTTCAGAACCGAGGGAAGCAATGTGGATGAATCTCAAGTAAAGGAGAGTGATCCAAAAAAGTTAGTAAAGATTCTTTCTCAATTAAAGGCAGAAGCAGTTTTTAAAAACAATAAAGATGCAGTTGTGATTGGAATGGATTCTGTCGGGTGCTTTAAGGGTCAAATTTTTGGAAAGCCAAAGTCAAAAAAGGAGGCATTTCAGCGATTGCAATTACTTTCTTCAGAGAATCATCAATTCTATACGGGGATTTATGTGGTTGACGGTATCTTGGGAAAGAGAATTTCAAGAGTTGTAAAAACAGAGATTTTTATGAGGAAACTTTCTGATAAGGAGATCGAAAGATACCTTAATGAGGATCCATATTTTAATACTTATGCTTTAGGTTATGATCCGTTGAAGCATTTGAGCTCAACATTTGTTAAGCGGATAGAGGGAAGTTATAATAATTTTTTAAGGGGAATTCCTTTAGAAAAAATAGCTGAAATATTATATGAGTTACGTGCTGAAGAGTGGGATGGGTAAGCTTATTTTTACAAGAATATGAATCTTGTTTTCTGTAGTAAATTAAATAAAGAAGTTGATGAAGTTATTATTAATTTTAGGAATAATAATAATCTTGATATTGGTTTTATTCCATCAGCAACTAGTGTTAATAATAAGTATTTTAAAGAAGTTGAGAAGCATTATAAGAAGGAGTATGGCTTTAGTGATGTTTTTTGTTTAGACATTGATAAGAATTATGATAAAAAGTATTTTCGTGAAGGTTTAAAAAAATGTTGTATCCTTATCTTATCGGGAGGGGATACAAAGTTTTTTTTAGAGAAAATAATGAAAAGAGGATTAAAAGAGTTTTTTGTTGAATTTGCTAGAAATGAAAGCAATCTTTTAGTGGGTGTTAGTGCGGGGGGCATAATAATGACTGAAAATATTAATACAGCAAATATTTTAAATAAAGAAGCGGTTGAGAATGAGCAAGGGTTAGGTTTGGTTGATTTTGAATTTTTTCCGCATTATAATAGTTCTTATGAGAGAGTAATTCGAAAATATTCTTTAAAGAATAAGAGAAAAATATTTGTTTGCTCTGATAATGAGGTTATGTTTTTTAATAAGGGAAAGAAGATGAGTAATAGTTATTATTGTAAGGGTAGGTTTTATGATAAGAGCAGAAATTAACATTTTAATTAGAAAATTCATGTTTTACTATTATAGATAAATTTGGTATATTGTAGTTAATAATATTTTTTATGACAAAAGAACAGATAATAAATAAACTTGTTGAAGCTTTTGATATAAATGAGATTTTTGCACACAGAGTTTATTCCTTGGTTAATAAGAAGGAGGATTTAATGTCAGAAGCTTATCAGCTTATTTCAGAAAAACCTAAACCGTTTGTTAAATGGGTTGGTGGCAAAAGACAATTATTGAATCAGTTTAAATTATTAAATCTTTATCCTCCTAAGCAATTTGATCCTTTAAGAGCTAGATACTATGAGCCTTTTGTTGGTGGGGGTGCAGTTTTTTTTGATTTATTGCCTAGGAGTGCATTTTTATCTGATTTAAATAAAGAATTAATAACTACTTATGCTGTGATAAAAAATAATGTAGAGGATTTAATCCAGTCTCTTAAAGTTCATAAGATAGAAAAGGAATACTTTTTAAAAATCCGTGCTTTTGATACTAATATGCTTTCTGATTTGGAGATCGCCTCTCGTTTTATTTATTTAAATAGAACTTGTTTTAATGGTCTTTATAGGGTTAACAAAAAAGGCCAATTTAATGTTCCTTTTGGAAAATATAAAAGACCTTTAATATGTGATCAGGATAACCTTAGGAAAGTTTCAAAAGCACTCCAAAGCGTTGAATTAAGAACAGGAGATTATAGTGAGATTTTAGATTTTGTAAAAAAAGGAGATTTTATATATTTAGATCCTCCATACTATCCATTAAATAGAACTTCTTCTTTTACTGCATATACAAAAGAGGGTTTTTTAGAGGAGGAGCAGATTAAGTTAAGAGATGTTTTTTTTGAACTGGATAAAAAGGGTTGCTTTGTAATGCTTTCAAATTCAGACACATCATTTATTAGAAAAATATATTCTGATGCAAAAGTTACAGAAGTACTTGCAGGAAGAATGATAAACGCAAATGCATTAAAAAGAGGAAGGATTTTAGAGCTTGTGATAATTAATTATTAATATGAAAAATGAGCCTGAAAATTTTGAATTAGAGTGTACTTCTGTGTGGGCTTTTCCTCGCAGAGGTAGTTGGGCTACTCACACTTCTGACTGGCGAGGTAATTGGTCGCCTGAGGTTGTAAGGAATTTAATTTTGAGATATTCAAATGAGGGAGATATTTTATTGGATCCAATGATTGGTGGAGGAACAACTGCAATTGAGGCAAAAATTCTTAATAGAAACATTATTTGCTCTGATATTAATAATATTGCTTTAGAAAGGACTAGAAAATGTCTTGATTTTGATGTTAAGAATAATTCTTGGCAAAAAATTTTAAAAAGAGATGCTAGGAAGTTTGACAAAGCAGAGGATGAAAGTGTAGACTTTATATTAACACATCCTCCTTATGTAGATATTATAAGATATAGCGAAGGGGAAATTAAAGAAGATCTTTCTAATATACATGATATAGAGGAATTTTCTATTGAAATAGAAAAGGTTGCCAAGGAATTATATAGGGTGCTTAAAAAGAATAAGTATTGTGCTATTTTAATAGGTGATACAAGAAGAAGGAAAATGTATCAACCTCTTGCTTACAAGGTGATGGATAGATTTTTAAAAGTTGGTTTTGAATTAAAGGAAGATATTATTAAGCAACAATTTAATTGTAAGGCTACTGGATTTTGGGTAAATAGATCTAAGGAGCATAACTTTCTTTTAATAATGCATGAACACATTTTTGTATTTCAAAAATAAATTTAACTGTTATGGCAAGTAGTCAATCTTGGGAGAAAATTTTTAAAGATTATACGATTTTGAAACATGATTTTGATAGATCTCCTTTTTTTATTTCAGCAGATCAAATTAAAAAATCTTGTCAAGAGTTTGAAAAAACTGCTCAAAAAGAAGTTCGCCTTTTGTGCAAGCAAGACAGGAGGGAGGATAGACCAGATATTTTTAAAGAATATGGCTTATTTCTACTCCCTGTTAAAAATGGATATTATAATATTATAAGAGGAGAAGGCTATGTAGATATTCCAGACATAGGAGGAGAGCCTGAGGTTTATGTGTCAAAATTGAATTTTGAATTAGAATCATCAAAAATTGGAAATTCAGAAATGCAACATCTCGATTTTGCTTATGCCTCAAGTTTGATTCGTGCTTTTGTGGGAGATCCCTCTCTTGTCTTGACGATAAGAGGAAGGAAGTATGCTCCCGAATTTAATTTTAGGGTTCGAGATCAGGTTATAAAAGTATCAAGTGTGCAAACAGAGGTTGATGCAGGTTATGAGGGAGAGGATAAGATTGTTTTGGTTGAAGCTAAAAATTACAAAGCATCAAATATTATTATTCGCCAACTTTTTTATCCTTATAAACAATGGCAAGAACAAACAAATAAAAAAATAATTACACTTTTCTTTGACAGAGATACGATAGAAAATGTTTATTCAATATGGCAATTTGAATTTAGGGATCCAATGGATTATAACAGTATTGAGTTGATGAAATCTTCAAAGTTTAAGATAAGACATTAATCTTTGTTTTGAATATAGTTAATTTCATTTTTTAAAGATAGTTTTGCTTTATGAAGTTTAGTTTCTAAATAGGCCGATCGCTATAATAAGTAGGCCAGTTTTAATATCCTAAAGTTTTATACTTGTAAAATATTTTTTTAAAATGGAATAAATGATATAATTTAAATATGATAGCTGTTAAGAGTTCTTCATTTTTAAATAATGAATTAATTCCTGAAAAGTATACTTGTGATGGAAAAAATGTTAATCCACCGCTTCAGATTTTAAATGTATCCAAAGAAGCGAAAAGCTTAATTTTAATTGTAGACGATCCTGATGCACCAAAAGGTGTATGGACTCACTGGATCGTTTTTAATATAAGGCCTGATGTGACTGTAATAGAAGAAGATGATGTGCCTGAGGGAGGTGTTTTAGGAACAAACACATCTTCTAGGGTCGGTTATGAGGGGCCGTGTCCAAAAAGAGGAGAAACTCATCGTTATTTTTTTAAAGTTTATGCATTAGATATTATTTTTAGTTTGGAAACTAGGGGAGCAAATAGAAAGCAGATAGAAAAAGCAATGGAGAATCATGTAATTGATAAGGGGGAATTGATGGGAAGATATTTTAGAAAGTGAAAGAAATAAAAATATCTTTTTGTACTAGGCTTTGCATTATTATTAAAATAATATAATTATGAATAAAAATGAATTTTTAATTATTTTAGCAATATTAATTTTAGGAATAACTATAAATGTTGAAGCCAGTGAGCTTAAATTAAATGAGAGAAAAATACAATATTATAAAAACTTAAGTTATAATACTTGGAAAAGTGGACACAAAAAGCAAATAGAAAGAATTCAAATTAAGATTAGGAATATGACAGAGGAACGATTTAGGAAAATGAAAGATATGCAATTAGATTATTGGAAAAATAATAAATAAAAGTTATTCTGATAATATTATGCTAATAAAAGAATTTGAAAACAAGTCAGATGAAGAGGTGACGAAGTTAGCCTTAGAGGATCAAAAATATTTTATTATTTTGGTTAAAAGGTATCAGGAAAAACTTTATCGATATATTTCAAGAATTTCAAACTTTAATGAGCAAGAAAAAGAAGATATTCTTCAAGATGTATTTGTAAAAGTATATGTTAATTTGAATAGTTTTAATCCAAATCTTAAATTCTCTTCATGGGTGTATCGGATAACAAGAAATGAAGTGATTAATAATTTCAGAAAGTTTCAAAGAAGGCCTCAAATTGCAAGGATAGATCCAGAAGATGACTTTATGACAAGAATAAGATGTGGTTTGGATTTAGAAAGAGAGATTGATAACAAGCTAGATATAGATTATTTAAAGGAAATTTTAAATGAAATTAATGATAAGTATAAGGAGGTTCTTATACTTAAATTTTTAGAAGAAAAGGATTATAGAGAAATATCAGATATTCTTAAAATTCCTATGGGAACGGTTGCAACATATATAAGTAGAGGAAAAAAAGAATTAAGGCAAAAAATTGAAAAATATGAAAAACTTAGATAAACAAATATTAGATAAAATAAAAGATCTAAAACCAAAGGCTAAATGGAAATTTTTAATTAAAAATTACTTAATATGGTCTTTTGCTATTTTGTTTTTAATATTTTCTTCATTTGCTTGTGCTCTTTTTTTATATCTCTTGATTAATAATGATTGGGAATATTCTAAAATTATAGCGGGTAGTTTTTGGGAGTTTTGGGTGGCTTCTTTTCCACATATTTGGTTTATATTTACAATCACCTTTTTGTTGTTAAGCTATTTTATTTTTAAACACACAGAAAGAGGTTATAGATTTTCAAGAAAGAATGTAATGATATTAAATATTGCAATTATATTTTTTCTTGCTTTTATATTTTGCTCTTTTGGTCTTGGAAGGGTTGTTGATAATATTGATTTGGAGCAAAGTAAGGTATTTAATCAAAGGAAGGTAATTTGGCTTAATCCAGAAAAAGGGTTCTTAGCAGGAGAGGTTATTGAAAAACAGGATGATTTTCTTGAGTTGCTTGATTTTGAAGGAAAGTTTTGGACGATAGATATAAGAAAGGCACATGTAACTCCCTATACAGAAGAGGGCGTAAAAATATTAGGAACAAAAATAGAAGAAGATATTTTTGAAGCAAAGGAAATACTACCATGGAGTAGAGTGTTTTTGTTTGAAAAAGACTTTTTAAAGTAGATTAGCAGACAAAAGTATTGACTGCTAAATTAATTATGATATACTCAAAATATGATTACAGAGAGGCAAAGAGAAATCTTAAATGTAATTATTGAAGAGTATATAGATTCTGCAGAGCCAGTTAGTTCAAGCATTTTAGCTAGTAAATATGATTTTGGACTTTGCTCTGCCACAATCAGAATAGAGATGAGAAATCTTACACAATTTGGTTTTTTAGAAAAGCCTTATGTGTCGTCAGGAAGAATTCCTACTGATAAAGCATATAGAGTATTTGTAGATGCTTTTTTGAATAAAGTGAAGTTAGAAAATGGTTTAGATGATTTAAACCATGTATTTAAAAATGAGATAACTGAATTTGAAATAATTAAAAGGTTAACAAATATTTTAGCGAGTATATCTTCTGGATATATAATTTTGTCACTTCCGCAAAAGAACATTTTATGGCAAGCAGGATTTAGTGACATTATTAAAGAGCCAGAATTTTCAGATAAGAATTTTATTTTAAGCTTTCTTTCTTTTTTAGAGGAGTTCTTAGAAAGGCAAGAGGAAATAAGATTGGAGTTTGAAACAAAAGTTTTTATTGGAGTTGAGAATTCTTTTGAAGCTGGAAAAGATTTTAGTGTAATTTGTTCAGAGAATGATAGATTCAGACTTTCTTTAATAGGTCCTAAAAGAATGAATTATTATAAGAATATTCAGTTAATAAATTCTTTATCTAAAATAATTGAAGAAAAAATATGAAAAAAGAAGAGAGTAAAAAAATTAAGGAACTTAAAAAGGAAATAAGGACTTTAACAAAGGAGAATGAAGAGAATTTAAATTCTTGGAAAAGAGATTTAGCAAATTATATTAATTATAAGAATAAAGAATGTGAAAGAACTCAAGAAATAATGATCTCCTTAAAAGAATTAATTTTTGAAAGGTTAATTCCAATAATTGATAATATGTATTTTGCAGAAAGAACAATAGAAAAGGAATTATTAGATAATGCGAGCGTAAAAGGACTTTTAATGATCAAAAAGCAATTAGAAGATTTTTTGAAAAATGAAGGATTTGAGGAGATTCTTGAATCTGAATTTAATCCAGAGGTTCATGAAGTTATAGAAGAAGTGGAACAGTCTGGGAAATCAGGAAAAGTTATAGAAGTAATACAAAAAGGTTATAAAATAAATGGTAGAGTTTTAAGACCTGCCAAAGTAAAAATAATAAAGTAAGTTAATATTTTATTAATCTCAGATTAATAATCTATTATTAAGAAAAATGACAAAAATATTAGGTATTGATTTAGGAACAGCGATTACAAAGTTTGCATCTATTGTAGATGGAGAGCCAAAGGCACTTGAAAATAGAGAAGGGTCTATTTTGACTCCTTCTGTTGTGGCACTAACAAAGAGTAATGAACGAGTTGTGGGTATTTTAGCAGAAAGACAAGCAATAACTAATCCCAAGAATACAATTTATGCTGTTAAAAGGTTTATTGGAAGAAAGTATGACGATGATGAAGTTCAAAAAGAATTAAAGCTTTTGCCATATGAAACAAGAAAAAGGAAAGATGGTGGAGTTGAAGTTAAGTTGGGTGATAAGTGGCATACTCCAATTGAAATATCTTCTATGGTTTTACAAAAAATAAAAGCAGATGCAGAAGAAAAGTTAGGCGAAGAAATTAAAAATGTGGTGATAACATGTCCTGCTAATTTTGATGACTCACAAAGAAAAGCAACAAAGGCTGCGGGAGAAATTGCAGGATTCAACGTTTTAAGAATAATTAATGAACCAACATCGGCCGCACTAGCATATGGGCTTCAAAGAACAGATCATAAGAAAGTTTTGGTTTATGATTTTGGTGGAGGAACATTTGATGTTACTATTTTGGATAGTTCTCCTGATACAGTTGAAGTGATAGCAACAGGGGGAGAGTCGCATTTGGGAGGGAATGATTTTGACCAAGCTATTATTAAATGGTTGATTGATAAGTTTAAGAAAGATGAAGGGATTGATCTTTCAAAAGATGTTTTAGCATTACAAAGATTAAAAGAAGCTGCTGAAAGGGCAAAGCAAGAATTATCATCAGCACAAGAAACAGAAATTAATCTTCCTTTTGTGTCATCAGGAGATTCTGGACCCAAACATTTATATTATAAAATATCTAGATCTGAATTTAATTCAATGACAGATAATTTAATTGAAAAATCTATTAAAAGAGTTGAGGCAACATTAAAGGAGGCTAGTCTTAAAAAAGAAGAAATTGATGAAGTAGTGCTTGTTGGAGGAACGACGTTTGTTCCTGCTGTAAGAGAGCGTGTGAAAGACTTTTTTAATAAAGAACCAAATAAATCAATTAATCCAGAAGAGGTGGTTGCAATTGGAGCTGCTATTCAAGCAGAGATTTTAACAGCAAAAGAAGAAGGTAGAGCTCCTGAAGGTGATATTAAAAGTGTTCTTTTATTAGATGTACTTCCTTTGACTCTTGGAATAGAGACATTAGGAGGAGTGAGTACTCCAATGATTCAGAAAAATACAACTGTTCCAACCTCTAACTCTCAAGTGTTTTCAACAGCAATTGACAATCAGCCATCTGTAGAAATTAATGTTCTTCAAGGAGAGAGATCTTTAGCAAATGATAATAGATCCCTTGGAAGATTTATTTTAAGTGGACTTCCTCCTGCACCTCGAGGCATACCTCAGGTTGAAGTTGTTTTTGATATTGATGCTAATGGTATTTTAACGGTTACAGCAAAGGATAAGGCTTCTAGCAAGTCTCAATCAATAAGGATTGAGGGGTCTTTAGGTTTATCTGATGAAGAAATTGAAAAGATGAAAAAAGAAGCAGAGATGCATGCTGTGTCTGATAAGAAAAAAAGAGATTTAATTGAAGCAAAAAACAATGCGGAAAATTTGATTTATACTGTAGAGAAAACTTTCAAAGATGCAGGAGATAAGTTAAAGGAAGAGGAGAAAAAGCCAATTAATGATAAAAAAGAAGAGCTTGCTAAAATAAAGGATGGGGAGGATTTAGAGGAAATTAAGAAAAAGACAGAAGAATTATCTACATTAATTCAACAAATTGGTGCTAAAATGTATGAAGAGGCACAAAAAGAGAATAATGTAGAAGAGGCTGAAACAGAAGAGGTTAAAGATGAAGAGGAAAATAAATAATGGCTTCAAAAGATTATTATAAAATTTTAGGGGTTGAGAAAAATGCAACCGAAGAAGAAATTAAAAAAGCCTATTATAAATTAGCCCATGAATATCATCCAGATAAAAAAGGAGGAAACGAGGAGAAATTTAAAGAAATTAATGAGGCTTATCAAGTCTTGTCTGATAAGAATAAGCGAACACAATATGACCAGTTTGGGAGCGCACAACAACAGGGGTATTCAAATGTAAATTGGCAAGATTTTGCTTCCAATTTTGGCGGAATGGGAGATTTCAATTTGGAAGATTTGTTTGATGTTTTTCAAGGAGGTTTTTCAAGAACTTCATCTAAAAGAGATGTACGAAGAGGAAATGATTTAGAGGTTGAAATCAGTGTGCCATTGGCTTCTGTTTTAGAAAATCAGGTTAAGGAAATTAAAATAAATAAATTTGTTTCTTGTTCTAGGTGCGGTGGTTCTGCTAAAGAACCAGGAACTTCTTTTAAAACATGTCCGACATGTAAAGGAAAAGGAAGGATTGAAGAAATCAAAAGAACAATTTTAGGTAGTTTTGCACAGGTGAAGACATGTCCAGAATGTTTGGGCGAGGGGACTATTCCTGAGCAAATTTGTAATGTTTGCGAGGGAGAGGGGCGAGTTAAAAAAGAAGAAACTATTGAAATTAAAATTCCTCAAGGTATTGACACAAATCAAGTTTTTAAGGTAAAAGGAAAAGGTGATGCTGGAAGAAAGGGTGGAACTTTTGGAGATTTGTATGTAAGAATTATTGTTGAAAAAGATCCTGTATTTGAAAGAAGGGGAGATGATCTTTTCCAAGAACTTCCTATCTCAATGTCTCAAGCAGTGCTTGGGGATAAAATTAAGATTAAGACACTTGAAAAAAAACAAATATTTGTTAGAATACCAAGTAATGTTCAAACTGGGAAAGTTTTGAAGGTGTCAAATAGGGGAATACCTCATTTTTCTAGTTTTGGTAGGGGAGATTTATATATTAAGTTAGTTATTAAAACTCCTCAAAGATTAACAAAAGAACAAAAAGAGTTGTTTAAAAAATTAAAAGAAAAAGGATTGTAAGATCCTTTCTGAGCCCTCATAGCTCAGCTGGTAGAGCAGCAACCTTTTAAGTTGAAGGTCACAGGTTCAAATCCTGTTGGGGGCACATTGAAAAAAATAGAAAAGTAGGTATACTTTATTTAGAGGTGAGCAAAATGTACGAGGAAGGAGCCGTTATTTTGCTTTTCATTGTGTATTTATTAGCAATGATAAAGAGGCCTCCACATGTGTGTGAGGCTTTATTTTATACAAATGAAATTTTATTTTAAAACATATGGATGTAAATTAAATGAGGTTGATTCTGAATTATTAAGAGGGCTTTTGTTGAGAAACTTTAAAGAGGTTAAGGATTTTAAAGGGGCTGATTTTGTTGTAATAAATACTTGTGGGGTTGTAGATAGGACTGAGAAAAAGATTATTGAGAAAACTAAATATTTTCAGAATAAAGGTAAAAAGGTTTTTTGGACAGGGTGTCTTCCTTTAATTACAAAAAACAACATTTCAAATGGAAGCATAGGGCCAAATAATATTTTAGACATTGAAAAAGTAATTAAAGAGAATATTCATGTTTATAATAAGGAGAGGATAGACAAAGCTTTTTTGTATGAATATAAAAAAGAGAAAGTATCTTTAAATGTTGCAATATCTGAAGGATGTTTGGGGGATTGTTCTTATTGTGGTTCAAAAATTGCCAGAGGAAAATTAAACTCGTTTTCAAAAGAAAAAATTTTAGAAGAAATTAAAAAAACAAATGCAAAAGAGATTCTTTTAACCTCTCAGGGATTAGCTTCTTATGGGCTAGATAAAGGAACACAGGAGTTACCTAGTTTAATTTCAGATATTCTAAAAATAGAAAAGGATTTTAAATTAAGGCTAGGAATGATGAATCCTAGATTTACAATTAACATTATAGACGACTTAATAGAGCTTTATAAAAATGAAAAAGTATATAAGTTTTTGCATTTACCGCTTCAATCAGGAGATAACGATTTACTTTATCAAATGAATAGAGGCTATACTGCCGATGATTTTTTAAATATTGTAAAAAAGTTTAAAAAGGTCAGTAGTGATACGATTTTAGCAACTGATATTATTGTAGGGCATCCTAAAGAAAGCAAAGAAGCATTTCAAAAAACTGTTAAAATTATAGAAGAAGTTAAACCAGAGATACTGCATGTATTTAGGTATTCTAAAAGGGAGGGAACAAAAGATTTTGAATTAAAAGAGTTAAGTACAAAAATTAAAAAACAAAGATCTAAATATTTAGTTGATCTGTTTCAAAATTATAATTTAAAAAAGAATAAAGAATTTTTGAATAAAGAATTTGAGGTTTTGGTTATTCAAAAATATGGTTTAGCAAGAACAGATTCTGGAAGAGCGGTTGTAGTTAAAAATGTTAGAGTGGGGGAGAGAAGAAAGGTTAAAATTGTTGATTTTAAATGGAATTACTTAATCGGTGAGGCTCTTAAGAGTCAGTAATTCTTCTTACGTATTCTCCTCTTTCTGTATTTACTTCAACAACATCTCCTTGGTTTATAAAGAGAGGAGCATTTATAATTGTTTGATTTTCAAGGGTAATTGCTTTATTTCCTGAGGCAGCGCGATCACCTTTAACTCCTGGCGTAACCTCGATTACTTTTAGTTGCACCTTAATGGGAAGCTTAACATTAATAACCTGATGATTAAATAAAATAGTTTCTACGATTTCATTAGTTTTTAGAAATCTTGCTTGCTCCCCAATTTGGTCAATACTGAGTTCAAATCTATCCTTAGGATTATTAACATCTGAAAAAACATATTTTCCTTTGTTTTCGTAAATGAATTTAGCTTCTTTTTTTTCAATGTGTGCTTCTTCAAATTCTTCTCTTGGTTGAATTGTCTTTGAAATTACAGCACCAGAGACTAAATTCTTTAATTTTGTTTGCAGATATGAATGCCCCCTTCCTTTAAAAACAGATTGAGCTTCAACAATTTCATAAGGTTGATTGTTGATGATAATGATTTTTCCTTTTGTAAGTTCTGAATATGATAACATAATTTTATTTTATTATTTTCCATTTAATATCTTTTTCGTCTCCAGCAAATTCAAGCCATTCTCCGTCTTCACTAATAACAAACCATTTTCTTTTAACTTGCGACCAAACCATAGGATTGTCATTATAAAAAGGCTTTTTAGTTTCTTTTTTTGGTTTTAGTTTGTCTAACTCTAACCATTTTTTAAAAACAGTTTCAATAGAATAATCTAAATCTCTAGATTTTGCCCACTTGGAAACTTTTGTAATAGCTTGTTTTGCTTTGTTTTTAGATCCTGCAAGTTCTATTAATTCTTTTGCTGGCCTTGTGAACCTTGAATAGATTATTTTTCTTTTTTTTGCATCCTCCTTTACTTGATCTAATGTATAACCTTTTGTATAGAAGAAATGATTAACAACTTCCTGAATATCTGTTTCTTTTTTCTTTTTCATAATAGGTTAATGATATTATTATAGAAATCCTTAACTTTTTCAAGTTTTTTTATTCCTTTTTTTGTAATCTTATACATTCTTCTTCGCTCTTCTTGCTTACTTGTAACAAGTCCTTCTAGTTCTAATGTATAAAGAACTCTATAGGGCGTTATTTTTCCAGGTCTAAAACCAAATTTTTTTTCTATGATATCTGGAAAATCCCAACCGTGAAAAGAACCCTCTTTTAATAGCGCTAAGATGTATATCCATAAATTTCCCTTTGTATTATATTTTTTTAATCTTAAGAATGGGTTCATGTCTTGACTTTTTTGTTTTACATTTGTAAAATAGACTTAATAAGTCATATATATTAATAATAAACAATAATTTAAAATAAGTAAACATATGAATAAAAAAATTAAGGTAGCCATTGCAGGATTGGGGAACTGTGCCAGTTCGCTTATTCAAGGATTAGAGTATTACAAAAATGTTGATGATAATGATGAATTAGTCCCTGGATTAATGCACAATACTATTGGTGATTACAAAATATCAGATATTGAAATCACGGCAGTATTTGATATTGACAAAAGAAAGGTTGGAAAAGATGTTGCAGAAGCTATGTTTGAAAAACCAAATAATACAACTGTTTTTTGTCCAAAGATACCAAAAACTGGGGTTACTGTTAAAATGGGTCCAGTTTTAGATGGTGTTGCAGAACATATGTCTGAGTATAGGGAAGATCAAAGATTTATTGTTGCTGATGAAAAATCTTCGAACGTAGTAGAGGAGCTTAAAAAATCAGGGGCTCAAATGCTAATCAATTATATGCCTGTGGGTTCTCAAAAGGCAACAGAATTTTATGCTGAAGCTTGTTTAGAGGCTGGTGTTGGTTTTATTAATGCAATGCCTGTATTTATTTGTTCAGACAAAAACTGGGTAAAAAGATTTGAGGAAAAGAATATTCCATGCTTGGGAGATGATATTAAAGCTCAAGTTGGTGCAACCATAACACACAGAACTTTAGCTCATTTATTCTCAGAAAGAGGGGTTACTGTTGATAAGTCATATCAACTAAACTTTGGAGGAAATACGGACTTTTTAAACATGCTTGAGAGAAAAAGATTAAAGTCTAAGAAAGTTTCAAAAACAGAAGCGGTTGAAGCAGAATTATCTCAGAGATTAGGATATGATAATTTACATATAGGTCCGTCTGATTTTATTCCTTTTTTAAATGATAATAAAATTTGTTTTTTAAGAATGGAGGGAAGAAAGTTTGGAAATGTTCCCGTGTCAGTTGAATTAAAATTATCGGTTGAAGATTCTCCAAACTCAGCAGGAGTCATTATTGATGCTGTGAGAATGATGAAATTAGCATTAGATAGGGGAACAGGAGGTGCATTATTATCTCCTTCTGCTTATTTCATGAAACATCCAATGGAGCAAATAACAGACGATAAAGCAAGAGAGATGGTGGAGGAATTTATTTTAAATAAAAGAGAAAGATAATTAATTTAAATTTAAAAATATGTTAAGAACTCCTTTTAAAAGATTCAAAGATTATACAAAAGAAAAGAATCTTTGGATATATATTCTTTTCTTAGGAAAAGATCAAGAATTTATAATAGATAATGTTAAAGCTAAAGTTTTAGAGAAGTTTGATTTTCTTCCAAGCTCTTTAAGAGTGCAAAAAGTATTGTTTAGATTAGAAAAAGAGGGCTATATTAAGAAAGAGAAATTGAAGAGTAAAAAGGCCTTTAGAACAACAGATAAAGGAAGAGAAGAGCTCCAAAAAATGATTTCCTATACAGAGGAATTATTAGAGAAATTAAAAAAATAAGATGTTAGACTTAAAAAGAGAGTGGTTCAAACCACAAGAAAGGTTTATTGGAAAGACTTTAGGTAAGCTTCCCATAACTCCTAATCAGTGGACAATAACAAGTGTATTGTTTGCTTTATTAGGATTGTTTTTTGTAATAAAGGCAAACTTTGTTTTGGCTTTAATCATGTTTTTTATGGCTGGTGTTTTAGATTTTGTAGATGGTTCAGTTGCAAGAGCAAAGAAGATGGTTTCGAATACAGGAGCATATATTGATACAATAGTGGATAGATATGTAGAAGGAATAATGTTTATGAGTTTGTTGTTTGTTTCTCTTCCCATTATAGGGGTTCCTGCTTATGTTTGGGTTTGTTTAGCAATTTTTGGTTCAATAATAACTACTTATGCAAAAGCAGCTGCAAAGGAAAAGGACCTTGTCTTGAAAGAGCTAAAAGGTGGACTTTTATCAAGAGGTGAAAGAATAATATTACTTTTAATTTTATTCACTTTGCTTATCTTCTCACAATATTATGTGGCAACGATTATTTTAATAATAATTGCTATTTTGGCTAATTTTACAGCACTTCAAAGAGTCTTTTCAGCGACTTCGTTGAATAAAGAAAAGTAGAGGCACGAGAATAGGCTTCTTGACAGAGAGATATTTATATGTTTATATAAAAATGGTAATTAATATGATAAAAGGAATTAAAGCAATTATCTTCGATCTCGATGGAACGCTTCTTGACACTGAGTTTTTTCAGTGGCAAGGATGGGTTGTTCCATTAAGGGAGCATGGTGTAGAGTTGACAAGGGAAAAATATCTTGACTTCGCTGGAAGAGGCGGAGCAGATATTGAGGTAGAAATTATTCGCGACTTTGGCCTTGAGTTGAAGGAGGGTGATCTTCTGAAAGAGAAAACCAAGCTCTTGGAAGAATGGTTTTCGAACGAGAGAATGGCACCAATGCCGTTTGCGCGAGAAGCGGTGGAATATTTCTTCAACCGTCCCGATTACAAGGTAGCTGTTTGCACGGGAGGCCCCAGAGATGAGGCACTCTTGAAATTAAGGAAAAGCGACTTCTTGAAGTTTTTTGAAGTCGTCATTACCCTAAGCGATGTAAAAAGGGGAAAGCCTTTTCCTGATATGTACGAGAAAACAGCTACGAAACTCGGATTGAGTGTTTCCGAGTGCTTAGCACTCGAAGACACCCAATATGGGGTTCAGTCAGCAAAGTCTGCTGGACTGAATTGTTTTGCAATTCCGAACGAATATTCAGTAAGGCAGGACTTCTCAAGGGCTGACAAAGTTTTAGGCTCTTTGGAAGAAGTTGTTGCTTTATTCCAAAAGAACGAGGATTAAATAAATATTAAGCCTCTTTTTTTTGTAGTTTTTTGAAGATTGATGCAAAAGTATAAATCAAGGGCGCTTTTTTCCCATGGATTCTAACTTGTTTTTTGATTAGTTTTTCTTTGAATTCGTTTAAATCTTTAGCTCCGCATTCTACGTAGGCATAACCGCAAGCTCCTGCAGTGTGGCAGTCTGAACCTGCGGTCATGATAAGATTATTTTTTATTGTAAAATCAAAGGCTTTTTTGTCTGGACTAGATATGGGTCTTTTTGCATTAAAAACTTCAATGCCGTCTATATTATATTTTTTAATATCATCTTTAAATCCTTCTAGCTTATAAAAAGGGTGGGGAATGATTGCAAGTCCGCCTTGTTTATGGATTTCTTTAATAATTTCCTTGGGATCACATCCCTTCATTTTGATTTCTTTTTTTAAAAAAAGTCCCAAAATGTCACCTTTATTTGATTTTATTTCTTCTCCTAGAATGAGAAAAGCGTTTAATTCTTTAGCGGCTTTAATGGCATCATCCCAGCCTGATGTAGTATCATGGTCAGTGATAGCGATACCATCTAAGCCTTTTTTTAAGGCTTCCTTGATGACATTATAGGGGGAGGAGAGGGCATCTTTTGAATAGCAAGTATGGCAATGTAGATCTAATTTCATAAATTGATGATAGCATTGATTTTGAAAAGAGGGGATATTGACAAAAATAAGGAAATAGTTTATTGTAGGGGAAGTATGAGGAGGAGTGCGAAAAAAGAGGAGCTGAGGGGGACAGCTCTTAAAGGGCGGAGGTATGACAAAAATCCTCCGCGGAACAGAAGCTTTTTTAAGGGGCTGACCCCCGAAGAAGCTTACGAAAAACTTTGGGGTTAATGGTTTTCATTAACTCCTTTTTAATTTTTAAGATCTTTTCCTGAATGATATTTTCGATGAATGTCTTTAAGTTTTTTGTTTGTGACATGGGTATATATTTGAGTTGTGGAAATGTTTTTATGTCCTAAAAATTCTTGAATGATTCTTAAATCTACTCCTTGATTCAATAAGTCAGTTGCCATAGTGTGTCTTAAAGTATGTGGTGTTGTAAAGCATGGTATATTTGCAAGGGTTCCGTAATGTTTAACAATTCTTTCGATTGATCTAATCGTGAGTCTTTTACTGGAATCTTTTCTTGAGCGGTAGTTAATGAAAAGTGGCTTATAATCATCATCTCTAGTATTTAGATATTTTTTAATCCAGAACAAAGCTCTTTCTGAGAAGTAGACAGTTCTGCTTTGATTTCCTTTGCCAATGATGGTTATTTCTAGGTCTTTGGTATTTTTAAGATTTTTAAATTGCTCTATATTAAGTGCTTCAAGTTCTGCTACACGAAGTCCTGTTGAGAAAAGAGTTTCAAGGATGGCACGATTTCTTAATTCTTGAATAGTAGATGTGTCAGGAGATGTTAAAAGCTTTTCTATTTGATCTAGTGTAAGGAATTTTATGGATTGTTCTTTTTTAGGGTCTTTTGGAAGCTTTATTTTATCAGCAGGAATGCTTTGAATGTCTTTATCTGAGAAATAGGTTAAAAGGCTTCTTAGAGCTATTAAGTAATAGTTTTGGGTGAGTTTGCTTAATGGCTTTTTTTGTCTTGCTAAATGTAGTCTGTAGTCCCAAATATCGTCAGCATTTAATTCATGCGGAAGTAAATCCTCTTTGTTTTTTGATTGGAGCCATAAAGAGAACTTTTTTAGATACCTTTTATAATTTATTTGTGTATTATTTGATAATCCACGTTCAACCTCTAAATAGTCTAAAAAGTTGGGAATGTGCTTTATAATAGGAATGTTTGATTTTTTCATAAGGCCTTAAAATGCGTTTTAAGCAATGAGACGATATAGTTATCGCATTAAATTAAGTTTTATTTGTTATTATGTCGATTAAGGTACATTGTACGACATTATAATAACATGGAATGGAAAAGGAAACAAGGGTTTTGGGTTCTTCCCCTCTTGTTGTTTTATTAATTTTTTTCAAGCTTAAAACTAAAGAGATTGTTTTAATTTGTGTTGTAACTTTTTTGGTGAAATTAAGAAATAAATATTTCAATCAGAAGTCAGTAGACATACCAGAGAGATATTTATTTTATTGCTTATTTGTTTATTCTCCCCTGTAAAGGTTTTTTAAGATTTTTTCTACAAAAGTAGAACTTGAATATATCTATTAGACCATCAATACAATACCAATAATTAATAAATCTACAAAAGTAGAAATTGAATATATCTATTAGACTGCCTCACTCTTTCATAGCTTATATTATCTACAAAAGTAGAAATTGAATATATCTATTAGACCTCATC
>JBAYXY010000006.1:0-21488 GCA_041673285.1 Minisyncoccota bacterium | reverse complement strand
TTCATAGAGTCAAAACTGAAATAAATGAGCAACTTCTCGCTGATGAATTATTTGATTCCCTTGAAAAAAAATTCTAAATATGTAACTATATCATAGGTTGAAAAACCTATGTTTTTATTTCCCGCTTTACAAAAGCCAAATAAGAATGTATAATAAACAGAGATAATTAAATTAAGACATCATGGCTGTACCCAAAAAACGAACACCCTCATCAAGAAGAAACAGAAGAAGAGCTAATATTTCTATAAAAGCCTCGCAACTTGTCAAATGTAAAAAATGTGGCAAGCTTATTTTACCTCACATTGTTTGCCCTGAATGCGGATTTTACAAAGGGAAAGAGCATATTAATGTAATGGCAAAAATAGAAAAAAAGCAAAAAGAAGAATTAAAAGCAGAAGAACTTTCAAAAAAATAATTCCATGGCAACAAGACATATTTCTAGATCCATTGTTATGCAAAGCCTTTATGAATGGGACTTTGGAAAAATGAAACAAGACTTAATGTCTCTAGCACATAAAAACACAGAACAATTTGGTGCAGGACTAGAAGAAACCGCTTTTATATTTGAACTCGCAGAAGGAGTTTTAAAAAACAGAGAAACCATAGATAAGATCATTGAAAAAACTGCTCCTGATTGGCCACTTTCACAAATAAATTTATTAGATAGAAACATTTTAAGAATTGGAATTTATGAACTTCTTTACGAGGATAAAGACGCAGTTCCTCCCAAGGTAGCCATCAATGAAGCCATTGAGCTTGCTAAAAACTATGGAGGAGAAAATTCAAGAAGATTTATTAATGGAGTTTTAGGAACAGTATATAGTGTCTTACAAGAAAAAAGTGAATCATAAACTGTAAATTATTCAAAAATAGTTTTCAGTCTATAATTCAGTTTAAAATTATGAATAAAAAATTTGAAGCATTAGAGAAAAAACTGAATCTATATTTTAAAAATAAAGATTTATTAACACAAGCATTTTGTCATCGGTCATTTTTAAATGAAAACCCAGACTTTTATTTAACCAACAATGAAAGATTAGAGTTTTTAGGAGACGCTGTTTTAGAACTTATTACAACAGAATATTTATTTAAAGAATTTCCAAAAAAAACAGAAGGAGAAATGACAGGAATAAGAGCTGCCCTTGTGAATTCAAAATCAATTGCCGAAGCTTCTAAAAATGTAGGCTTTAATGATTATCTCCTTTTATCTCAAGGAGAATCAAAAGAAAAAGGAAAGGCAAGAACAGCTATTCTTGCAGATACTTTTGAAGCATTTATTGGGGCACTCTACTTAGACAAAGGATACAATGAATGCAAAATCTTTATTATCAAAAACTTAATCAATAAAAAATTAAAAGAAATCTTAGAAAAAGGATTGGACAAAGACCCTAAATCTCTTTTTCAAGAAAAAGCACAAGAAGAAATCTCTATTACTCCTGAGTACAGAGTATTAGATGAAAAAGGCCCAGATCATAAAAAGAATTTCATTATAGGAGTTTTTCTAAAAAATGATCTCATTGCCAAAGGAGAGGGAACCTCTAAACACGAAGCAGAGGTAAAAGCAGCAGAAAAAGCATTAATTAAAAAAAATTGGTAAATATGTTAGTTATAAGATTACAAAGAATAGGGAAAAAAAATCAACCCGCTTACAAAATTATAGTCACTGATAAAAAAAATGCTCCAAAAGCAGGAGTTCCTGTTGAGCAAGTTGGCTTTATTAACACTTTAACAAAAGAAAAATCTATTAATAAAGAAAAGATTCTTCACTGGATTTCAAAAGGCGCACAAACATCTGAAACCGTTTGGAATATTTTAGTTGAAGAGGGGATTATTGAAGGGAAAAAGAAAAAAGTGAAAATCAAACCTGCAAAACAGGCTAAAAAGTAAAAAATTACTTTCAAAAAAATGAACACACATTAGAGACTTTGAGAAAAAGATTGATTTAGGGTTGACAAAGCCCTAAATATAATAGGGTCTATCTAAATAATTGACAAGTATTTAAAAATATATTAGAAATTAATTATGTATGGACTTAAAGAGTGGGATATCCCTCATGTACTCCTATGCATAATCCTTGGAGGAATGCTATTAATGGCAATCATTGCACTTTTTAAAACCTTTGGAATGATCTTAGGTATAATCTAAAATCAAAATCTCTTTTTCACAATTTTAAGGGCATTCTAAAATTGTTTGTTCTTCAGATGTGTATCTGAGCTGACGAGTCCAAAAGGACGAAAACAAAATTAGACAAGGAATTGTTATATTGACAAAACCCTTGAAATATACTTATGCTAACAATATGAGAGACTTAAAAATGATACTTCTCTGTATCATTTTCGGAGTATGGTTTATTACCAAAATAATCTCGTACTCAAAAGTAGCATATATCCAATTAGTGCTACTATGCTACATCCTTGCGCTCCTTGGTGGGATTTATATCCGCCTCACGAGAATTATTAAAAAATGGAGGAGCTAATCCTTTTTCGCAATTTTAAGGGTATCTAAAATTGCTTCTCATATCATACAAGCTATTGACATTCCTCTTCAGACAGGATAAAATAAATAAAGTGGTTGTCGACCACGAATTAATTTTAAGATAAGTAATAAAAAATAGTATGGCAGAAGTAAAAGATCAAGATTTTCTTGAATACATAGTAAAAACTTTAGTTGATCATCCAAACGATGTTATCGTTAACAGAGATGTTGATGAAATGGGAGTACTTTTAACAGTAAAAGTTAACCCAGAAGATATGGGTCAATTGATTGGAAGGCAAGGTTCTACTGCAAGAGCAATTAGAAGTCTCGTAAAAATTATCGGACTAAAAAACCACGCAAGAGTTAATTTAAAAATTGAAGAGCCAGAAGGATCAACAAAAGTTAAAGAAGAGAAAAAGGAAGAAAAGATCGACGATGTTACAGATGGACTAGACGATCTTAAAATATAAAATATTTTAGGCTTTTAAGTATAACAGGCTCTCCTTTGGGGAGCTTGTTTTAATTATCCTGTTATGTTACTTTAAAACTATGGAGTTCAATGTTTTAACTATTTTTCCAGAGATCTTTAATTCTTACCTCAAGGAAACTTTTATTAAAAAAGCTCTTGAAAAAAAATTAATTAATATTAATATTCATAATTTAAGAGATTTTACAGATGATCCAAAAAAAAGAATTGACGATCGACCTTTTGGAGGAGGTCATGGTATGGTATTTAAAATCGAACCAATCTATAATGCAGTCCATAAACTAAAAAAGGAAAATACAAAAATTGTAGTCTTTTCGCCAAGAGGAAAAAAATATAATCAAATTAAATGTTCAGAATACTCCAAATACAAAAACCTAATTTTAATTTCAGGAAGATATGAAGGAATAGATGAAAGGGTTTTAGAGAATATTGCTGATGACGTCATCTCAATCGGGGATTTTGACTTAATGGGCGGAGAACTTCCTGCCATGATTGTTATTGAATCTGTTTCAAGATTAGTTAAAGGAGTTTTAGGAAAAAATGATTTTTTAGAAACAAGAATAACAAAAAAAGGAGGCTTTATTGAATATCCTCAATACACAAGACCAGAAGTCTTCACAACAAAAGAAGGTAAAAAACTAACCGTTCCAAAAGTGCTTTTAAAAGGAAATCACGAGGAAATTGAAGCGTGGAGAGAAAAAAGGAAAAAGCTTATTGAAAATTAATTAAATTTTTGCTAATATAGAAAAGTATAAATTGGGTAGGTACCAAAGTGGTCAAATGGGGCAGACTGTAAATCTGCTGGCTAACGCCTTCGGGGGTTCGAGTCCCTCCCTGCCCACATCCTTATTAAAGGAGTTTTTTGCCGACATAGTTCAGTGGTAGAACACTCCCTTGGTAAGGGAGAGGTCAAGGGTCCAATTCCCTTTGTCGGCTCAAACAAGAAGTATAATAAGTAAAATATTGATATGTCAAAGAAAAAAAAGAAAGCAAGCAAACTTCAATGTGAAGAATGTAAAAAAGTTAATTACTTTACAAATAAAACAAAAAATGTTGAAGGAAAAATAGAGCTTAGTAAGTACTGCAATCACTGCAAGAAACATACTATTCATAAGGAAATGAAGAAATAAGCCTCTTCATTTTTTTAAAGGGGCGTAAGCTTAATGGCAAACTGCTTCTCTCCAAAAGAAGTCTTGAGGGTTCGAATCCTTCCGCCCCTGCATGAAAAAAACAAAAATAATCGCAACAATTGGCCCTGCTTCATTAGACTGTGAAGTTTTTAATAATCTCATTAAGGAGGGTGTTGACTATATCCGTATCAATACCGCATATAGTAACAAAGAACAGCATAAAACAATATTTGAAAACCTTGAAAAATGTTCCAATAAAAATGTTGAAATAATGTTTGACGTAAGATCAACCGATAAACTAGAAAAAATTGCTGATTGTAATCCCACTCTAATTGCACTCTCTTTTACAGAGTCAGCAAAAGAAGTGAAAACTGTTTTAAAAAGATTCCCTAATGCTAAAGTAGTTTCTAAAATAGAATCTATTAAAGGAATTCAAAACTTTGAAGAGATTTTAAATGCTTCCTATGGAATCATGGTTGCAAGAGGGGATTTAGGAATTGCTGTCTCCTTAGAAAAGGTTCCTTGCCTTCAAAGAAATCTTTCTAAAAAAACTTTAAAAGCAAACAAATTCCTAATTATTGCAACCGAGATGCTTTTATCTATGACTAAAAACAAAAAGCCCACAAGAGCAGAAGTCTCTGATGTTGCTAACGCTGTTTTTGACGGAGCCTCCGCAGTAATGCTTTCAGAAGAAACAGCCATTGGTGAAAACCCAGTTGAGGCAGTAAGCTTTATGAGAAAAATCATTGAGGATGCTGAAAACTGCATCTAAAAATTAAAAAAATGATCAAAATTACCTTTAAACAAATCATAGATTCATTCATTCAATTATGGCCATTATGGGCTTGCTTTGGTGGAATTATTATCTTTAGAGTCCTTCTTCTTTTGGGAGAGAGAAAACTTGATAAATATTTCAATAAACGAAAACTTAGAAAATATCAAAACTGGGGAACTGAACAAGATGTACTCATAAAACTAAAAGCACTTCATCCAAAAGAGTTTGAAGAATTTATTGCATTTCTTTTTTCTAAATTAGGATATAAAACAGAAATAATAGGAGGGCCTCGCGATGGAGGAATTGATGTTATCGCAAGAAAAGATGGAAAAACAAACTATATACAATGCAAGAAATACATTTCCTCAAAAGTATCTCTTAGTGCTGTAAGAGATTTTTATGGAGCAATAGCTAATAAATTAGCAAATTCAAAATCTTTCTTCGTGACTACAAACACCTTTACTCTTGAAGCAGAAAATTTTGCAGAAGATAAACCAATAGAACTAATAGATGGTTTTACTCTTTTAAAATACATAAAAATGGCAGGAATCCTAAAAGAAGAAATTCCTCAAAGTAACAAAACCTGCCCTTTATGTGGCGGAAAATTAGTTGCTAGAAAAGGGAAGTCTGGATATTTTTATGGATGCTCAAACTATCCAAACTGCAAATTTACAAAAAACTATAAAAAGTAGAATATGAAAAGAATCATCGCACACTTAGACATGGATGCTTTCTTTGCATCCATTGAAGAAGTTTCTACTCCTGGATTTTTAGGAAAACCTATTGTTGTTGGATCAACAGGAAAAAGAGGCGTTGTTTCCACCGCAAATTACAAAGCAAGAGAATATGGCATTCATTCCGCACAACCTATTTCCATAGCAAGAAAACTAGGAGGCGAAGAAGTCATTTTCCTAGGAGTAGACTTTGAACTCTACGAAAGAGTTTCAAAAAACATTCTTAAAATAATTAAGAATTATGCAACCACTATTGAGCAAGCAAGCATTGACGAATTCTATATCGACTTTTCGTTTTTAAAAACTTTTAAAAAAACAGAACAAATCTGTAAAAAAATTAAAAATGAAATCAAGCAAAAGGAGAAAATAACTTGCTCTATTGGAATTTCGAAAAACAAACTTATTTCTAAAATTGCAAGTGATATAGATAAACCAGACGGACTTCTTCTTGTAAAAAATATTAAAGCGTTTTTAAACCCGCTTCCTATTAAAAAAATACCAGGCATTGGCCCTAAAACTGAAAAAATATTAAATATTAAAACCATTCAAGATTTAAGCAAATTAAAAAAAGAAGATCTAAAAAACCTTTTAGGGAAAAGAGGCCTTAAGATCTATAATTACGCAAGAGGAATTGATAATGAACCCGTTATTAAATATCGTGAAGTTAAATCTATTGGAGAACAAACAACCTTTGAAGAAAACACAAAAGAAGTTCCTCTTATCTTTGATACATTTGAAAAACTATTAAGTAGTGTTTTTGAAAAATTCAAAAAAAGCAACTTCTCAAAATTCAAAACAATTACAATAACAATACGTTTCTCTGACTTTCAAACAAAAACTAGCTCAAAAACATTTGAAAAAGGAATAAGTAATCAAAAGCAATTTAACACTAACTCTATTAAATTACTTCTGCCTTTCTTGGACAAAAGAAAAAACCCAAAACAAAAACTGATTCGACTTGTTGGGGTGAGAATAGAAAACCTTATTTGACTTTTTACAAACGAAAGTAATATAATTATATCAATGTTATTCGGAACTTTTGATTTTTTTATCTTTCTTGCAGTCATTATTATCTTAAATTCAATTCTAAAGCCACACAAAACCTTCTGGCGTGTTTTTTTGCTTTTAATAAGCATTTATTTCTATGCTTTAATAGACATTAAATTTGTTCTTCTTTTAGGAATAATTTCTACAATAACTTTTTTACTTGGTTTAAGTATAAAAAAGAAATTTGCTTTTCCTTTAGGGCTTCTTCTAAACCTTGGCACACTTTTCATTTTTAAATATTATGACTTTTTCAGAGTAACTGCTGAATCCTTTTTTGCATCAATCAATTTAAACTCCTGCTTACCATACTGGCAAATCATCTTTCCTGTTGGCATCTCCTTTTATACTTTTAGAATGATTTCTTACTTATTTGACTTAAAAAGAGGAAAATATAAAGCAGAAAAATCTTTCTTAAACTTTTCCGTTTACTCATTCTTTTTTCCTTATCTATTAGCAGGTCCCATTGTAAGAGCAAACGATTTTTTAGATCAACTTAAAAACAAAAGTGCTGTTAATTTAGAAAAGGCCACAACCTTATTCTTTATCGGACTCTTTAAAAAAATAGTACTTTCAAGTTGGCTTTCTAGCACTCTCGTCGATGATGTTTTTGCTGTTCCCGAACAGTTTTCTTTGATTGCAATCCTGCTTGCTGTTTTAGGATATTCTTTAGTAATTTATTGTGACTTTTCAGGATATAGTGATATGGCCATTGCTGTTTCAAATTTCTTAGGATTCAATATTAAAGAAAACTTTTTATTTCCATACAAAGCAAAATCAATTACTGATTTTTGGAGACGTTGGCATATTAGCTTTTATTCATGGATGAAAGACTATCTTTATATCCCTCTAGGAGGAAACAGAGTCTCTAAATTTAGAAGCTATCTTAATGTTTTAATTGTCTTTGCTTTTTCTGGTTTATGGCATGGAGCCGCTCTTCACTTTTTATTCTGGGGACTATGGCATGGTATAGGAATGATTACTCATCGTATTTGGAGCACAGTTTTGAAAAAAAGCACAGGTTTTCTAGGAGGAATTATAACTTTCATTTTTGTATCTTTTGGATGGATTTTCTTTAAAGCAGAAAATATGGAACGCGCTCTTGCCCTTATTAAAGGCTTATGGCAAAATACAAAAGTAACCACGATTCCTATTTCTGTTATTCTAATAACAACTTTAATTACGCTTTTCATTTTGTACGAAGAAAAAATTATAAACAAAATAAATAAAATACAATTAGCTCTGCCTAATTTTATTTGGATCATCTTTTGGATCAGCGCTTCAGTAATTATTTACAAGCTTGCCCCAAATACTGTTCCCCCTTTTATTTATTTTTCTTTTTAAATATATGCACAAAACAAAAAAATTAATCCTACTTATGCTTCTTTTAGCAATACTTCTCCCTTTTATCTTTTCAAAAAAGTTAAACTCTTGGCTCTCTCCAAGAGATATTAACAAAGCAAACATTTTTCAAGAAATTGGAATTAAAATTGCAAACCTTAAAAAAACAAATTCAAGCTCTGAAGAAGAAGAAATAGAAGAAAGCTTTGAAACTATTTTCAAACCAATAGAAAAACCTTATCGCATTTTAATTATGGGTGATTCTCTTGTTGCTGTTGCAGGAGGCTTTGGAGATATTATAGAGCAAAAACTTATCAAATTAGATGACATCGAGGTTTTACGAAAAGGAAAAGTTTCCAGTGGAATGTCTAGACCTGATTACTTTGATTGGAAAAAAGAATCTAAAACACTTCTTGAATCTTTTAATCCAAACATTGCCATTGTTATGATGGGAACAAATGATGCACAATCTTTTGAGAATCAAGAAAGGGAAGTGTTATTTTACGGAACTGAAGAGTGGGATAAAGAGTATAAAAACAGAATCATTGCATTTGATAAACAATTAACTAATCATAATATTAGGGTCTTTAAAATAGGGCTTCCTCAAATGAAAGACACTGCTTATGCTGAAAAAATTCAACACATTAATAAACTAAACAAAGAAGCTTCAGAGGAAAATGAACAAGTAACCTTTATTTCAGGAGAAGAACTCTTAGACGGATACCAAGCTTTTATGCCTGATGAAAATGGCATCATGCGAGCAACGAGATTAGATGATGGTATTCATTTAACTTATTTTGGGGGTTCACTTTTAGTTGATCAAGTCATTAATGAATTAAAAAACTACCTTATTTTATAATCAAAAAATATTGAAGCTTTAAAAATTTTAAGCTATAATTAAAGTGTAATTTTAAAACTTGGGGGAAAATTATGTTGGACACAGCAAAAAACTGGCTTGAACTAGCAAGAACAGAAAGAAACCCAGAAATAATTTTAACCTCTCTTTTTAACCTAGAAAATATTCTTTACAAACAAAAGCTTGATTTTAATGATGTAGGAACAAGCATTGACGAAATCAAAAGGCTAAAAACAAAAGCCTACAAAAAAGAATGCTGTTACTATGCAATCTTACTCAAAAAAACAAACAATAAAGAAGTTTTAAAAAGGTTTGAAGTTTTCAGAAGAAAAAGCAACCTCTCTTACAAAGAAACAGGAATCTCTCAGCTTGATTTTCGTATTAAAAAATTGAAAGCTAAATTTTTTTAAAATAGGAGTTTCCTATTTTTTTAATTTATGGTATTAGTAAAGTATGCTAAAAAAAATTACTATCCTACTTTTAATTTTAGGACTAGGAACCTTTTTTATTCTATCTTCCAAGCAAAAACCTTTAACTCCTAATAACCTAGAAATAATTTGCACAGATGAAGAAATGTTTGTTTGTGGAAGTGATCAAAAAACCTATTTAAATACATGTGAAGCATTAAAAGCAGGTGTTAGCATTCTAAAAAATACCGCCTGTGATACCTATGAACTTAAAAAACAAGATCTTGAAAATACAACATATAGAATTCTTTCAGAAGATAAATATGCTAAATTAGAAAATGGAAGCTTTGAAAATATCTCCATTCTTGATTATGCTTTTGGCAGTTTAAGTAATGAAGAAAACCAAGATGCAGTAGTTCTTCTTAAAGTAAATGAAGTTAATGAACTTGCCATTGTTTTAAATGATAAAAACAACCCCGTTTACTGGGCTTCTATCATTATAGAACAAGAAATAAAAAACATCTTTATAAAAGATAAAACTATTTTTCTTGAATGCGAATCCTCTGAATTCTTGAAATACAAACTAGAAGGAACAAAAATTGTGCCGAAGGTGGGACTTGAACCCACAAGGGAATAAATCCCACAGCATTTTGAGTGCTGCGTGTTTGCCAATTTCACCACTTCGGCTGATAACTTTTTATAACACATATTAAAACTACTTGCAATATTAAAAAAATGGAAGACTATAAAGTATAATCTTCCACAACTTTTTTGGCTGCTTCCCAATCTCCGTTGTAAATATGGAGCGAGTCACAGCAGTCAACAATCTTTACAATCTCACAGCCGTTTGGGGCAACAATAAACTCTTGCACCATATTTAATAGCGCAACCAAGTTCACATGCCACGCCCCGTATAAATCCCGGGACCTCCAGCTGAAATGAACCTCAACAGACCTTTCATCTATTGCCGTTATCCATATCCTTTGAAGGCATGGTGGGCTCAAGGAGAATGCATCTATGTGAGGCACCCACGTAATCATTTGATGGCGGTTTGAAAACACACCATTCTTGATCTGCTCTCCCAAGTTCTCCCTCAAAACAAGGACTTGGTTGAATGTCCCCGAAGGGACAGGATAGTACCAGAATCTCTCAAAATACGTATATGAGAACTTCTGGTCGTGCCCCTCGGACAACTTTCTTTGTGCATCAATGAAATCGAGTGAATACTCTTGTTTGTATTCCTCAACATACGCTCTCCCAAAAGGAACCAGTGGGCTCCCTCCAATAACTTCGGCCCCATTCAAAACCTGCTCAACAGCCTGCTTATGAAGCACTACTCTTGAGCAAACTTCTCCTCGCAAAGCCTTCTTCTCAACTTTGTCACCAAAGTAAAGAGGATTTTCATTTTCAATCACTTTCTTTAAAAGCATTACCCATGCCTTTAAGAAGTCATCCGCTTGGACCTGTGCCAAGTTTAGTTTCCGCTTCATATTAAGCACTATTTTTCAATTACCATAATAAAAATACTTTGTCAAAAAACACTTTTCATCTTTTTTTTTAATACATTCTATGCTATGTTAAAAATATGTTAGACATTAAATTCATTAGAGAAAATATTGAACTCGTCAAATCAGCTTGCCTAAAAAAACAAATAGATTCAAAAATTATTGATAACCTAATCAATATTGATAAAAAAAGAAGTGCGCTGATTTTAGATGTTGAAAAAATAAGGAGACTTAAAAACGAAGCCAACAAAAAAATTAAAAAAGCAGAAAAGAAAGAAAAACAAGAAATCATTGAACAAATGAAAAAACTTGATAGTGCAAAAGAAAAAGAACTTCAAGAAGTAGAAAAAGAATTTGAAAGATTAATGCTTTTAGTTCCTAATATCCCACATAAATCAGTCAAAGTGGGGAAGTCTGATTTAGACAATGTAGAAGTAAAATTATGGGGACAGATTCCTAAATTCAATTTTAAAATAAAAGATCATGTTGAATTAACAGAAAACCTAGACTTAGTTGACTTTAAAAGAGGTACAAAAGTATCAGGATTTAGAGGCTACTTTCTTAAAAATGAAGCTGTGCATTTATCCTTTGCAATTTGGAATTTAGCTTTTGAGAAAATTATAAAAAAAGGGTTTATTCCTCTTATGGCTCCCTCTCTTGTTAAGGAGCAGGCCTTAATTGGAACTGGCTATTTACCGCAATCAAAAGAAGAAGTCTACGAAACTTCAAACAATATGTATTTAGCAGGAACAGCAGAAGTTGCCATTATGAATTATCATAGGGACGAAATCCTAAAAAAACTTCCCCTAAAATATGTTGGATTTTCTCCATGTTTTAGAACAGAAATTGGAAGCTATGGAAAAGATGTAAAAGGAATTTTAAGAGTGCATGAATTCTTTAAATTAGAGCAAGTTGTTTTATGTGAAAACAGCATTGAAGAAACAGAAAAACTACATGAAGAAATTACAAGAAATGCTGAGGAAGTTTTAGAAGCATTAGAATTACCTTATAGAAGAGTCTTAAATTGCACTGGTGATTTAGGCTTAGGACAAGTTAAAAAATATGATTTAGAAGCTTGGATTCCTTCTCAAAATAAATATAGAGAAACCCACTCTTCTTCCTATTTTTATGACTTTCAAACAAGAAGACTAAACATTAGATACAAAGACAAAGAGAGTAAAACAAAATACGCATACTCTTTAAATAATACCTTAATTGCTACACCGCGAATATTGATCTCTCTTTTTGAAAATCACCAACAAGAAAATGGTACTATTAAAATACCTAAAGCCCTTCATAAATATTTAAACTTTACAGAAATAAAACCCAAAGATGAAAATAAAAATACAAGGATTAACAACTCACTATAAACAAATAGGAAAGGGAAGTCCCATTGTAATTTTACATGGCTGGGGCGGTTCTTTAAATTCATGGGAAAAAGTTATGGAAATTCTTTCTAAAAAACATATGGTAGTCTGTTTAGATTTGCCTGGCTTTGGAAAAAGTGACGACCCAAAAGAACCATGGGATATTAATAACTACATCTCTTTTATTCTAGACTTCTTAAAAGCTCTAAAAATAGATGAATTTGTACTCTTAGGACATTCTTTTGGTGGAGGCCTAGGAACAAAAATAACAGCAAAAAATCCTAGAATTGTTAAAAAGTTAATTTTATGCGACGCTGCTGTTGTTAGAGCAAAAAAAAGACTAACTCTAAGACAAAAAGTTGTTAAAACATTTGCTAAAATATTTAAACCATTAAACAAGAATCGTTTCATTCAATCAAAAGTAACCCCTTTCGCCTATAAACTTGCAGGAACAAGTGACTATTTCTCTGCAAATGATATAATGAAAGAAACCTTTAAAAAAATTTCCAAAGAAGATTTAAGAGCTTTCACAACATACATTAAAAAACCAACCCTTATTATTTGGGGGAGTGAAGACAAGATAACACCACTAGAAGATGCGTACACATTAAAAAATATGATTGATCATGCTAAGCTCATTATCATAGAGAAAACAAAACATTCCCCACATCTTAAAAAACCCGAAGAAGTCTCTCAAGCTATTTTAGAATTTATTAAAAAAGAATTATGATTCCAACCCTTTTTATTATTTTTTTCTGGTTTTTATCACAAATAAAAAATTCATTGTTTTGGCTTTATTTATGGCAACTTAAAAATTATCATTTAGGAAGATTTAAAGATCACTTTAGAACAAAAAATGGAAAAAGTATTTTTTTAAACCCCTTCTACCTTTTTAAAATAGCTTCACTATTTCTTTACAAGCTTCTTCCATTTTTGCCTGTTTTAATTATTGTTTTTGAAAGTTTTTTTCCCATAAAAAGAAAACCTGTTTTTACAAAAAAAATCATTATCCTTTTTTTCTCAAACATATTAGTCTTTGTCCTTTTATTCAAAACATTAAACTACTCAAATTTAACTGAACTTTCTTTCTATCTTTTACTTATTAATGTTTTAACTCCTTTTATTACTTCGTTTATAGTGCTAGCCCTTCAACCATTTACTGTTTTGCTAAGATCCATCACTTTATTAAAAGCAAGAAACAAAAGAAAAACCTTAAAAAACCTTAAAGTCATAGGCATCACAGGAAGCTATGGAAAGTCCTCAACAAAAGAATTCCTTCACACAATCTTAGCTTCAAAATATAAAAATGTTAAAAAAACAAAAGATAACGAAAACTCAGAAATGGGTATCTCTAATTTCATACTAAATGAATTAAATGAAAGAGATGAATACTTTGTATGTGAAATGGGTGCTTATAACAAGGGAGGAATTAAATTATTATGTGAAATCGCAGACCCTCAAATTGGAATCTTAACAGGCATAAACAATCAACACTTATCAACATTTGGAACACAAGAAAACATTGTAAAAACAAAATTTGAACTTATTCATTATGTTAAAGAGTTTAGTATTGTTAATTATGACAACTACTTAATCAGAAATTCAAATCCTGAAAACAGTTTTAAATATTCATACTTAGAAAAACAAGACATTTATGCAGAAAATATCAAGGTATTCAAAAACCATATCGAGTTTAATGTTTGTCTTAATAAAGAAAAAGAGTTTTTCAAAGTTAATGTTTTAGGAGGACACAATGTTTCAAACTTGCTTGGCGCCATTTTTGTAGCTCATAAGCTTGGAATGTCTTTAAAGGAAATCTCAAAATCTGCAAATAACATTTTACAAGAACAAGCAGGAATGACATTAAAAAATAATATCATTGATGCAACCTATTCCTCTAATGCAAATGGTATTATTGCACACCTAAACTTTTTAAAACTTTGGAGTGGAAAAAGAATTATTGTCATGCCATGCTTAATTGAACTTCAAAAAGAATCAAAAAGAATTCATAAAGAAATTGGTAAAAAAATCTATGAAGTTTGTGATTTAGCTATCATCACTACAAAAGATCATTTAAAAGATTTAAAAGAAGAGGGAAAAGAAAAAATTCTCTATGAAAACAACCCCGATAAAATTTTAAAAATTTTAAATAAGTACAATCATAAAGAGGACATTATTCTTCTAGAAAGTAGAGTTCCTAATAAAATAATAAAAAAATGAAAACAATTTCAATCTCTTTATCGCCAAATACAGAAAAGGACGACATCTGTTTGGCATATAAAGAATTATTCTCTCATAAAAAACTAAAAGGAGCATCCATTAAAATGTTTGAGAAAGAATTTAAAAACTATTTTAACTTTTTTTCTGTTTTTTCACTAAACAGCGGAAGAAGTTCTCTTCTTTTAATTTTGGAAATTTTAAATATTAAAAAAAATGATGAAATCATTGTTCAAGCATTTACATGTAATGCCGTCATCAATCCAATCCTTAAAAAAAATGCAAGACCTGTTTATGTAGATATTGATAAAACCTTAAATATTGATATAAAGCAAATTGAAGAGAAAATAACAAAAAACACCAAAGCTGTTATCATTCAACACACGTTTGGATTTCCTGCAAACATAGATAAAATCAAAGAAATCTGTAAGAAGTATAATCTTTACTTAATTGAAGATTGTGCCCATGCGTTAGGTGCAAAGTACAAAAACAAATACTGTGGAACAATGGGGGACATTGCCTTTTTCTCATTTGGAAGAGACAAAGTCATTTCTTCAGTTTATGGAGGAATGATTGGAATCAATAATTCAAAATTAAATAAAAGAGCAAAGGAAATCTATTCAAAATTAGATTATCCAACAAAAGATTGGACAAACAAACAATTAATGCACCCCCTTATTATGAACCTTTTTGTCCTTCCTTTCTATAACACTTTAAACATTGGTAAAATTATTTTAGAACTTTCTCTTCGTTTTAATTTAATTACAAAAGCAGTTTCCAAAGTAGAATACAAAGGGAATCTCCCTGACTATTTCCCCAAAAAAATGCCTAATTCTCTTGCAAAATTAGCTCATAATCAATTTAATAAATTAGATAAATTTAATAAACACAGATTTAAAATAGCAAAATATTATCATAAAAAAATAGGAGGAATCTTAAATATTGAAAAAGACGCCATTTATTTAAAGTATCCATTTTTAGTTCAAAATGGCGATGAAATTATTAAAGAATTTAGTAAGTTTAATATCATGCTTGAAGATGGGTGGAGAAAAAACGTTGTTGTCCCGCCAAAAACTGATTTAAATAAAATGATTTACAAAAAAGGTGTTTGCAAAAATGCAGAAAAAATTAGTAATAAAATACTTATTCTTCCAACCCATATTAACATTACAGAAGACACAGCAGAAAAAATAGCCTACCTTTTAAAAAGCTTGATTTGACAAATACAAACTTTTCATAAAAAATGTATATATAATAAATAAAATAAAAATAATATGTTTAATAAATTCAAACAATTAAAACAACTTAAGGATTTTGAATCTTCACTTAAAAAACAAACCATTATCAAAGAAAAAGATGGTATAAAAATAGTATTAAACCTTAAAATGGATATTTTAGAAATTAAACTAAATCAAGAATTAAGTTTTGAAGAGCAAGAAAAAAAATTAAAAGATTGCCTAAACGAAGCCATGAATGACGCAAAACTTCAAATGGCAAAACAAGCCCAATCAATGGGAGGCTTTGGTCTTTAAAATGAAAATATATCCAACCATAACCACACTTATAAATTACGAAAAAAAGCTAGAAGAAGTTTATCAACTGAACCTCAAAAAAGTTTGTGTCTTTTTAACAGGACTTGATTTTAATCAAAGACAAGAGTTCTTAAAAAAATTAAAAAATACAAGCATTAAAGAAATTCCGTTTGTGCATTTAAGAAGTGACATGAAAGTAGAAGAATTAGAGTTTTTAATAGAAAACTACAATACAAAGGTTTTCAATATTCATACTGAAAAAGAATATCCTTTAAAATATGATTATTCAAAATACAAAAACTTCATCTATATTGAAAACGTATACAAAGCATTTGATGAAAGCGAAATTAAAAACTGGGCAGGAATTTGTTTAGACTTTTCACATTTAGAAAATGACAGATTGCTTCGTCCTAAAATCTTTGAAAAAAATATTAAGATTTTAAAAAATCACAAAATTGGTTGCAATCACATCAGTGCCGTTAAATCAGAATATCATTTTAATGAAAAAAATATAAAAAGATATGATGATCATCTGGCAGATAATTTATCAAATTTTGATTATCTTAAACAATACAGCAAAAACCTTTTTTCAAACTTTTGTGCCATAGAATTAAACAATAGTATAAAATTCCAGTTAAATGTAATTGATTACATATGCAAATTAAAGAAATAACAAATAAAGACGTCTGGGAAGACTTTTGTAAAAAAGCCAAAGAAAAAACATTCACACATTCCTATAACTGGGGAGTATTTAATGAAAAAATGGGAAACAAGATTTGGAGATTTGGCATTTACGAAAAAGGTCTTATTGCTATTTTTCTAGTTATTAAAACTATTGCCAAAAGGGGAAACTATCTTCTCGTTCCCATGGGTCCCATCATTATAAATAACAAGAATACTTTAAAAATAATATTACTAAAATTAAAAGAACTTGCTAAAAAAGAAAACATTGATTTTATTAGATTTGCACCCATTTTATTAAACACTCCTGAAAATAAAAAAATATTTAAAGATCTTGGATTTAAAGAATCACCTATGCATGTTCACCCTGAATACACTTGGGAGCTAGACATTACATTAGATGAAGAAAAACTTCTTCAAAATATGAGAAAAGGAACAAGGTACTTAATTAAACAAGGCTTAAAAAACAATGACCTTAAGATTGAAAAAAGCACAGAAATTCATGATTTAAAATATTTTAATGATGTTTACAAAATAACCGCTAAAAGACACGACTTTACACCCTTTTCAATGAAGTATCTTGAAAACGAACTTCTCTCCTTTAAAAAAGACAATCAAATTCTGATTTTAAATGCAAAATATAAAAACGAAGTCATTGCCTCCGCTATGATTATCTTTTGGTCAAACATTGCTTTTTACCATCAAGGAGCCTCTTCTCAAAAATATCCTAAAATTCCTGGGTCATACTTAATCCAATGGACTGCTATTCAGGAAGCCAAAAAAAGAAACTGCCACACTTATAACTTTTGGGGAATTTCAAAGGAAAAAGGAAATCATCCTTGGGCAGGTTTAACATTATTTAAAAAAGGCTTTTCAGGATCTTCAAAAGAATATGTTAAAACGCAGGATTATAAAATAAAGTTTAAATACCACTTTATTAAACTTTTTGAAACTTTAAGAAAAATAAAAAGAAATTTATAATGAGAAAAAAAAGAAAAAGAAAAAAGATTCCACTTTATAAGAAAAAATCATTTTGGTTTTTCCTATTTTTCATTCTTCTTGCTTTCATAACTTCATACTTCCTTTTATTCTCTCCATATTTTCAAACTAAAGAAACACAAGTTTTAGGAGTTCAAACAATCTCAAAAGAAGAGCTCTTGAAAAATTTTAAAAGCAATGCTACAATATCATTGAACATCTTGGGTAATAATCTGACATCAGAAAGTCTGTTTATTCCATCTCAAGGAAAGCTTTCTAACCTTTTGGAAACTTTTCCAGAAATAGAAGATATTAGCGTGAAAAAAAACTATTTCACAAAAAAAATAACTGTTAATATAAAAGAAAAAACACCAATCTGTATTTGGTGTAGTAACGATGTTTGTGTTCTTTTAGATAAAAAAGCAACATTTATTAAAAATCATGAAAACGAAATCGGTTTTATTAAAATAAACGAATATATTGATTATGAAAATAATCTTAAATCTTGGTCAGGAGAAACTAAACAAGATTTTATTCTAACACTATTTACTATCTATAAAAATAATAACGAAATAAAAGAATTTGACATTTATGCTGATAAATTCTTAGGAAAATACAAAAACATTACCTTTGTATTTGATCCTAAAGAAAACATTGATTGGCAAGTTCAAAAAATGAACGTCATCTTAAAAACTCTAGACTCTCATGTAGAAAATCTAAAATATATAGATTTAAGATTCGGAGAACAAGTAATTATAAAATAAGTTCTTTGAAATAAAATTTCTACGGTAACTTTTTTTCCTTTTTTTAGAACCCATACTTTTTCATAAAGTATGCTGATTTTAGTTTGAAAAAAGATATAGAAGTTGCCGTAGAAATACGGCGGAGGAATTAACTATGAGTATCGTGGATAGATTGAAAGAATCTTGGCAAACACTAAAAGAAAAAGTAGAAAGCAATAGGCCACTTGCAGCAATCCTTACAATTGCTGGAGTACTCATCATCGGCTTTATTGTATGTATGGCATTAGGACTTCTTCCAGTCTGGATGACTGCATCTCCTTCAATAGAAACAAGCAAAGATTCTCTTGAAGTAGGACAAACCACTCTCTTAACAGCAAAAACACCTTTCTCTCCTGACATTTACCACTTTGAATGGATTTTAAGTAATCCCAATGTGGGGACTATTACAAGTGAAGGTAAACAAGCAACATTTACAGCAAAAGAGCCTGGAAAAACTACTGTCACTTTCAAAGTAGATGGCAAGGCAGTTAATAAAGAAATTACAGTCTTTTCTAAGGCCTATCTTGATGCAACACTTCCTGAATCATGGGTCTACATAGGAAACGCATATGACTACAACCTATACTACCCAGGAGACAGCGTAAAGATTAGTGAAGTCTATGTTGAAAACGCTTACAACCAAAGACTCCCTGATGAAAAATTCTTTGAAACCATTCAAGGACAGAAAAAGCTTTTAATAGCAAACGATGTTGACCCAGGAAACTACATCTTTGTAGCTAAGGGCTTAGCTGAAAGCGACGGAAGAACACTAAAAAGTTCATCTCCATTCAGTGCCCTCACAGAAATCCTTAAAGGATACTACCACTTCTCAATTGCAAACGAAAACCTCATTGGAATTGAGCCTTGGCATTACAGCGCTATTGAAACCTTTATGAAAAATGAATTTGGAGTTGATGCAAATCTAAACAATGTAAAACTACATGGAAAAACAGCAGAGATTGCTTCTTTTAACAGTAAATACGTCTTTTACAGAGACCCCACTCGAGGAGACAAACTTTGCTATGAAATGGATGTGACTGCAAAAGGAGATCAGAAAGACATTAAAACATTTAGCAAATTAACAACTCGTGCAAACGATGGCACATCATGGACTGTTGCCACTGACGGCATTATCTTCTTAGCATTCCCTGAGGGAACATCATACTATATGAACTCCCTTGAACAAACATTCAAAACAACACAAACAAGCCAGCCAAACCCAACCAATCAACCAAACCCAGTACCTACAAACAACAACCCAAGCTATGGTCAAACCAACATTCCATCTCCGCCACCCCCCATATAGAGGAGAATCATTATCTAATTTTTCTCCTCTATCCCTTATTATTTTTTAATAAAAGTATTTTAAAATATTTCTATTAACAAATAAAAAGAATAATAAATAAAAAGCAAAACTATGAAACAAAAAATTTTAAATTTAATAAAAGAAAAATTCCTTTTTATAGCATTGATTCTAGGATTTTTCTTTTCTCAGGGAGTTTTTGCCGCATCAAACTTTAACACAGGCGCAAATGACCTTCCTTTAAGAGTAGGGAATGCTACTCAAAGTTCAGGGACTTTAAATTGGGGAACATCTCTTTCAGGAGTAAATCCAAACGATGACCTCAGATTTCAAGTCTATTACCATAATGCAAGCAATACTTCTGCAAACAACGCCAAAGTCACCCTAAAGCTCACTCCAAGTGGAAGTTCAAGTAACTTTCAAGCAGAATCTCAAATATCAGCAGATGGATTTAATACATATTCATCTAATGCAAACATTAGTTTGAATAAATCACAACAAATCAACCTTAAAAACACAGCAAAATGGTATCATAATTACGATGGCTCTAATTATCAAATAGATACTGTTCAAGTCAGTGTCTCAGGAAACACTGCCACCTTCAATTTAGGAAGCATTGCCGTAGGTTATGCCCCTCATGATGGCTACATTGTTTTTGAAGCTGATGTTTCTGGAAGCACGCCTACATCTTCAAACAACTTTAACACAGGCGCAAATGACCTTCCTTTAAGAGTAGGGAATGCTACTCAAAGTTCAGGGACTTTAAATTGGGGTACATCTCTTTCAGGAGTGAATCCAAACGATGAACTCAGATTTCAAGTCTATTACCATAATGCAAGTAATGCTTCTGCAAACAACACCAAAGTTACCTTGAAGCTAACTCCAAATGGAAGCTCAAGTAATTTTCAAGCAGAATCTCAAATATCAGCAGATGGATTTAATACTTATTCCTCTAATGCAAACATTAGCTTAAATAAATCACAAAGAATTAACTTTAAAAACAAAGCTACTTGGTATCACAACTATGATGGCTCTAATTATCAAATAGACACCATCAATGTTAATGTTTCAGGCAACATCGTCACCTTCAATTTAGGAAATGTTGCTCCAGGATATGCCCCTCATGATGGTTACATTATTTTTGAAGCTGAAGTAGATGGCGACACGTCAACACCTAGTCAAATACAAGCTCGTGCAGGAAATGATCAAATAGTAAAATCAGGAGACTTCGTCAGATTAAACGGCTCTAGTTCAACAGGTTCTAATTTAAGCTATGCTTGGGTCTGTTCTTCTGGTATTTACTTAGATAACTATAATATAGTAAACCCAAGCTTTGTTGCACCAGAAGTAACTTCACAAAAATCATATACATGCACACTAACAGTAAGTTCTTCTTTGGGGTATTCTAACGATAGCGTAAGCATTACAGTTAATCCAAAAACCACTGCTTCAAATGTTATTTCAGGAACAGTTTCAGGAGAAATTCTAAGTGTTACTGAAAATAAAAATGGGTCTGTAGTTTTAAACGCAAAAATAAATGAATGTACATATGGCAACTGCATTCCAAGATTTATTTGGGGCGAAGACACAGGAGTAAAAAATCAAACAGATTGGCTTAAAAGCTTTCAAAAAAATGATCAATTTTCTCATCCTTTAATTAATCTTAAAAAAGGAAAAACTTATTACGCGGGATTAGAAATTCAAATGGGTTCACAAGTATTTAAAACACAAACTACCAATTTAATTAAATTTACAACAAAACCAGACGCTCCTTCTTCATTCATTGCAAAATTAAGTAATAACACTAATATTGATCTTTCATGGAGACTAGGAGATGGGGGCACTAAAATACTCATTAAAAGAGGTATTAATAC
>JBAYXY010000005.1:0-21550 GCA_041673285.1 Minisyncoccota bacterium | reverse complement strand
AAAGATAAAAAATGGGAAGTTATATTAAAGATATAAGAATATGATACAGCCAGAATCAAGATTAAAAGTAGCAGATAATTCAGGAGCAAAAACTGTTTTATGTATAAGACCCATTGGAGGAACAGGGAAAAGGTATGCAGAATTAGGGGATATCATTGTTTGCACTGTTAAATCTGCAGAACCAAGAAAAGCTGTTAAAAAACATCAAGTTATTAGAGCCGTTGTTGTCAGACAAAAACAACCTAAAAAAAGAAAAGATGGCTCTTACATTAGATTTGATGATAACGCAGTTGTTATTTTAGATGGAAATACAAAAGAACCAAAAGGTACTCGAATTTTAGGACCAGTTGCAAGAGAGGTCAGAGAAAAAGGTTTTGAAAAAATATCAACCATGACAAAAGAATTAGTATGAAAATTAAAAAAGGCGATCAAGTTATTATTATTACAGGGAATTATAAAGGCAAGAAAGGACAAGTTTTAAAAGCATTTCCAAAACAAGGCAGAGTTGTTGTAGAAAAAGTTGCTTTAATTAAAAAGCATATTAAACCAAAAGCCCAAGGACAAAAAGGACAGGTTATTGAAAAAGAAAGTCCCATCAATGTTTCAAATGTTGCCTTGATTTGCCCAAAATGTTCAAAAAAAACAAGAGTTTCCTTTAATGATAAAAAAAAGAGAATTTGTAAAAATTGTAATAAAGAAATATGATTAAAGAAAAATACGAAAAAAAAGCTAAAAAGCAATTATTGACCAAATTTTCTTATGGAAACATTATGGCCGTTCCAAAAATAGAAAAGGTTATTGTCAATACTAGTTTTGGAAAAGTTATCATTCCAAAAACAACTGATGAAAAAAGAAAGTTTCAAGAATATATTTCTAAACAATTAGAAGAGCTTTTAGGACAAAAACCAGTTTTAACAAAAGCAAGAAAATCAATAGCATCTTTCAAAACAAGAGAAGGTAATATCATCGGAGCAAAAGCAACTTTAAGAGGGCAGAAAATGTACGACTTTTTAGACAGATTAATTAATGTTGTCCTTCCAAGAACAAGAGATTTTAGAGGAATTAAATTAAGTGGAATCAGTGATGGGAGTTTAAATATAGGAATAAAAGAACATATTGCTTTTCCTGAAATTTCACCTGAAAAAGCACATTATCTTTTTGGATTGCAAATAATTATCAAAACATCAGCAAAAACAGAGGAATCTGCAAAGGAGCTTTTTGAATTACTTGACTTTCCGCTAAGAAAAAGTTAAATATAAGTTATGGCAAAGAAATCATCAATCGCAAAATCAGAAAAAATCCCTAAATTTTCTACAAGAGTAACAAGAAGGTGTTTTCGATGTGGAAAGCATCGTGCCTATATGAGAAAGTTTGGATTATGTAGAATCTGTTTTAGAGAAATGGCAAATAAAGGAGAGATTCCAGGCGTTAAAAAGAGTAGTTGGTAAATTTTAAATATTATGGACAGTATCGCAGACATGTTAACAACAATAAATAATGCACAAGTTGTTTCAAAAAAACAAATCAGTGTGCCTTATTCTGAATTCAAATTTAGAATAGCAGAACTTCTTAAAAAAGAGGGGTATCTTTTAGGTGTGGAAAAAAAGGGAAGAGCGCCTAAAAAAAGGCTTCTTATTAACTTGAAATACAATGAAGACGCTACCCCTGTGATTACAAAAATTAAAAAAGTTTCCAAACAAGGTCAAAGAATTTATAGTTCATCTTCTAATTTAAAACCAGTTAAATCCGGTCATGGCATTTCTATTATTTCAACATCAAAAGGAATTATGACAAATAAAGATGCAAGGAGAAACAAGGTTGGAGGTGAGGTAATTTGTGAAATCTGGTAATATGTCAAGAATAGGAAAAAAACCAATTAAAATAGAAGATGGAGTAGAAGTTAAGATTGAGAATCAAACAATTTTAGTTAAAGGAAAATTAGGCGAACTTAAAAAACCTTTAATCGATTCAATTGATGTTAAAATAAAAGACAATGAAATTGTTTTAACTCCAAAAAATAAAGAAAAAGAAACCATTGCTTTTTGGGGACTTCAAAGATCCTTAATCCAAAATATGATCACAGGAGTTGAACAAGGTTTTTCAAAAAAACTAGAAATAGTAGGAGTTGGATATAGAGCAAGTATGCAAGGAAATGACTTAGTCTTAGATATTGGATTTAGCCATCCCGTTAAAATAGAAGCTAAGGAAGGAATTAAATTTGAAGCAGAAAAGTCAAATATTACTATTTCTGGCATTGATAAAGAATTAGTTGGACAAGTTTCAGCATCTATTAGAAAAATCAGAAAGCCTGAACCATACAAAGGAAAGGGAATTAGATATGAAGGTGAATTTGTTAGAAGAAAGCTTGGCAAAAAAGCTGCTGGCGCTTAAATATTAAAATTATGGATTTAGTAAAAAGAACAAAAAGACATCGAAAAATAAAAAGCAAAGTCTTTGGAACAAAGGAAAGGCCAAGACTACTTGTTTTAAGATCAAACAAGCATATTTATGCTCTTTTAATTGATGATACAAAAGGAAATACTCTTTTCAGGTCTTCTGACAAAGATTTAAAAGGAACAAAAACAGAAAAAGCAAAAAAAGTAGGAGCATTAACAGCAAAAGAAGCCAAAGCAAAAAAAATAACATCCATTGTTTTTGACAGAGGTGGTTACAAATACCACGGAAGAGTAAAAGCACTTGCAGAAGCTTTAAGAGAAGGAGGATTAAAGTTCTAATATATTATGAATAAAGACAGAAGAAAACAATTTAATAAACCACAAGATGAATTTGAAACAAAGCTTTTAGATTTAAGAAGAGTTACTAGAGTAACCGCAGGAGGAAAACAACTTCGTTTCAGGGCCATTATGGTTATTGGTGATAAAAAAGGCAAAGTTGGACTTGGGGTTTCTAAAGGTTTAGATGTTACGCAAGCCATTGAAAAGGCAACCCGTTTAGCAAAAAAGAATTTAATGGATGTAAAAATAAATGAAGATGGAACCATTGATAGAGAAGTCTTAGCTAAATTTGGTGCTTCTACCATTCTTTTAAAACCGCAAAAAAAAGGAAAAGGTTTAGTTGCAGGAGGAACAGTAAGAACCCTTTGTCAATTAGCAGGCATTCAAAACATTTCTTCAAAAATATTAAGCAGATCATCTAGTAAATTAAACAATGCAAAAGCTACTATGAAAGCTTTTGGGATTTTATCTAAATAAAGGTTATGCAAATACACGAATTAAAACCAAAAACAAGCTTGAAAAAAATAAAAAGAGTTGGAAGAGGTGGAAAAAAAGGAACTTATTCAGGAAGAGGACAAAAAGGACAAAAGTCTAGATCAGGTGCAAGACTTCAACCAATGATCAGAGAATGGTTAAAAAAATATCACAAATTAAGAGGATACCGTTTTGGAGTTCAAGGAAAAGAAGTTGTCAGTCTTAATTTAAGCGATTTAGAAAAAAACTTTAAAGAAGGAGAAACAGTCTCTTTAAAAACCTTATCTGAAAAAAAACTCATTACAAAAAACCAAAAGAAAGTTAAAATCTTAGGAAAAGGAAAATTAACAAAATCCTTAATCGTTGAAGATTGTAGACTTTCTAAAAAAGCGAAAGAGCTAATTGAAAAACATGCTAAATAAATTTAAACAAATTATAAAAACAAAAGACTTAAGAAATAAGATTCTTTTTGTTTTAGGAATATTAGTTGTTTTTAGATTAATGGCAAATATTCCCATTCCAGGCATTGACATCACCCAAATAAAAGCCTTTTTTTTAAGCGAACAATATAGACAATTCTTTGGAATGTTAAATTTATTCACAGGAGGAGCCTTAGACAAAGTTTCCATTGTTATGCTTGGTTTAGGTCCTTACATTACCGCAACCATTATCTTGCAATTACTAACCATGATTTTCCCTCAACTAGAAAAGCTCTACAAGGAAGAAGGAGAGCAAGGAAGACAAAAGTTTAACCAATTTGCAAGACTTGCCACTCCTATCTTTGCATCTATTCAAGGTTTTGCCATGCTTTTACTTTTAAAATCACAAGGGCTCATCCAAGACATAGGAAATCTTGAATTAATCACATCCGTCTTAGCGATTGCAGGAGGTTCTGTTATCTTAATGTGGCTTGGAGAACTTATCTCAGAAAAAGGAATTGGAAATGGAGTTTCAATTTTAATCTTTGCAGGTATCGTCGCAGATGTTCCAAACAACATTGGACAAATCATTAGCGGATACGAACCATCTCAACTAATCTCATACATCTCCTTTGTTATTGCATCAATCTTGATTATAGGAGCCGTGGTTATGGTAAACGAGGGAAGAAGAAACATTCCTATCTCATACGCAAAAAGAGTTCGGGGAAGTAAAATGTATGGAGGAGTTTCTACATATCTTCCTATGTCTTTAAACCCCTCTGGTGTTATTCCTATCATTTTCGCTATGTCCATTTTAATGCTTCCAAATATGCTTGGTGCATTTCTAAATATTGAATTCCTAACCAAGCTTTTCTCCAATATGTGGGTTTATGGAATCACCTACTTTATACTCGTCTTTTTATTCACATTTGTTTACACTGCTGTAACCTTTGATCCTAAAAATATTGCAACCAATCTTCAAAAAATGGGAGGATTTATTCCAGGTGTAAGACCAGGAAAACCAACAGAAGAATTTATTGAATCTGTTTTAAACAAACTCTTAATTATTGGTGCATCCTTTTTAGGAGCAGTTGCCATCACTCCTTTAATTATTCAAGGTATTACAGGCGTTAAACAATTCACTTTTATGATTGGAGGAACCGCCCTTTTAATTATTGTGAGTGTTGTCTTAGATACCATTAAACAAATTAATTCTGAACTCGAAATGTACGAGTACGATGATTAAATAATTATGAACACTTCTAAAAAACCACCCGTTATTTGTGTTTTAGGAAAAGCAGGCTCAGGAAAAGGAACACAAGTTAACCTTTTAAAAGAAAGACTTCATTTAAACTATATCGGAAGCGGGGAACTTCTAAGAAAAAGAAAACAAGCAAATGACTTCACAGGAAAAAAAATAGCAGATGTTATTGATAAAGGAGGATTAGTCTTAACCCCTGTAATTTTTGCTTTATGGATGTCTGAATTAGAAAAGCTTAAAAACCTTGAAAACCTTAACGGAATTTTAATTGACGGCTCCCCAAGAAAAATCCTCGAAGCTCATTTAATCAACCAAGCTATTGAATGGTATGAATGGCAAGAAAACTTTAAGGTTATTCTAATCAATGTACCTGATGAAGAGGTTTTCAAAAGACTCACTAAAAGAGCTGAAATTGAAGGAAGAGAAGACGATACAAGAGCAGGAGTTGAAAAAAGACTTGCTTGGTATAAAGAAGAGGTTTTAGAGGTTGTAGAATTCTACAAGAAAAAGGGACTTTTAATTGAAGTCAATGGAAACCAAGAAATAGAAGCTGTTTATAACGAGATCATAGAGAAGTTAAACTTATGATTCCTATTAAAACAAAACAAGAAATTGATGTGATGGCCCAAGGTGGCCATCTTTTAAAAAAAGCATTAGATCAAATCAGTTTAGACTTAAAAGAAGGCATTCAAACAATAGAACTAGAAAACAAAGCCAATTCCATTATTAAAACCCTTAAAGCAAAACCTAGCTTTAAAGGAATTGACTCCTTTCCTTTTTCAGCTTGTATTTCCATTAACGAAGAGATTGTCCACGGCCTGCCAAGCGAAAGAAAACTTAAAAAAGGAGACATTGTCACGATTGACTTTGGAATCTTCTTCAAATTAGAAAAGTTTCTAGGAACTGATTTTAACAAAAAAAACTACCCCAACCTTTTAAATGGTTTTCACACTGACATGGCAAGAACTTATCCTATTGGAGAAATTGATCATGAAACAAAAAGACTTTTAAGCGTCACTCGTAAAATGCTTAAATTAGGTATTAAAAAAGTAAAGCCAGGCATAACAACAGGGGACCTCGGAGAAACAATGCAAAGATATGCAGAAAGACAAGGCTTTTTTGTTATAAAAAACTTATGTGGTCATGGCATTGGAAAAGAACTTCACGAAAATCCAGAGATACCAAATTACGGAAGAAGGCATCAAGGAGTGAAGCTTGTTCCTGGTATGGTTTTCTGCATAGAGCCCATGCTTTCAATGGGAACTTCCAATATTAAACTATCAAAAGACAAATTCGCTTACAAAACAGAAGACAACTCCACATCAGCACACTTTGAAGATATGGTTGCCGTTACTGAAAATGGTTCAAGGGTTTTGACAATCTAAAAACAAAGTTTGCTTTTTTTTTGAACATTGGGTATAATAAAGAAAATTAAAAAGATAATAAAAAATAAAACAAAACAACATGAAATCTACAACAAACCCCTATAATACCACACACACACACAGTCATTTACACTTATTGAACTTCTAGTCGTTATTGTTATCATTGGTATCCTTTCAGGACTAGTAGTCATTGCAACGTCTTCTTTCATAGAGAAAGCTAACTTCGCGAAAGCGCAGGCGTTTTCGTCTACGATTCACAAGGAGATGTTGTCTAGTTTGGTGTCTGAGTGGACGTTTGACAATCCAGCAAATATTGGAGAGGATACTTGGGGAAGTAATCATTGTTCTTTGGTTGTTCCAGCAGGGCTTTCTAATCCTGAAATTAGGACAGATGATTGTATTTCAAATACTTGTTTATATTTTGAGAATGATATTGGTTTGAACGAAGCGGGAAGCTACTTGAATTGTGGCTCTTTATCTACCCCTATAAAAATTTGGACGATAGAACTTTGGATAAAAACTTCTCAAACTGGAAAAATGCCTTTTACTATAGGTAATGTTTCAATTTATGGCAATAGTGGAATTGCATGGGGTGGAAATACTTGGTATCCTGGCATAGGTGATGTTTGTAATAATAAATGGCATCATTTAGTTTTTACATACTCAGAAACCAACCATATAAACGGAAACAATGTTTTTGCATATGTTGATGGAAAATTAGTTGCAGAGGGTAATAAAAACTGGCCCCCTGTTAAATCTCCTATATTCATTGGGTGTGGCTATGGCTGGGGTAAGCCTAACGGTAGCACGTATCCCTACAAAGGATTAATAGACGAGATTCGCATTTACGATAACCATATGTCAATCTCCCAAATCAAACAAAACTACATCGCTGGCCTAGACTCAATGCTAAGGAAGGGAACCCTTTCCAAACACGAATACAACGAAAGACTAGAAGCTCTAGCCAATGTAGACTTTTAAAATTAGCGTGATATAATAAGTCTATATGAAACATTCAATCCTAGTTTTTCTAGTTTCAATGATTCCTGTAGCTGAATTAAGATTGTCTATTCCTTTGGGAATAGTAACTTACGAACTTCCAGTATGGCAGGTTTTTTTTATCTCAATTCTAGGAAACACTTTAATCGCTTTCATTCTTCTTCATTTCCTTGAAAGGTTTTCCCTTGTAAGAAAACTTCTTCACTTCTTTTGTGAATTAAGCAAAAAAAGACATTCAAAAAAGTTTGAGATCTACAGAAACTTAGCCCTTGTCATCCTTGTTGCCATCCCTCTTCCTTTTACAGGAGCATGGACAGCATCCCTTTGTGCTTTTATCTTTAACATTCCTAAATACTTAGCTATTAGTTTAATCTTTGCAGGTCTTTTAATTTCAGGATCAATCGTTACATTAATCACCTTAGGAATTATTAACATATGAAAAAAATAATTATAGGAAATTTTAAAATGAACCCTTCTTCTTTAAAAGAAGCAAACCATCTTTTAAAGGCTTATGATATTAAAACAAATTACAAAGTTGTTTTGTGTCCGCCTTTTACTTACCTTAAAAAAGGAAAAAACTATTTTCTAGGAGCGCAAAATTGCTTTTACAAAGAAGCTGGAGCATATACAGGAGAAGTTTCTCCTAAAATGCTTAAAGACTTAGGTTGTACTCATGTTATTCTTGGCCACTCTGAAAGAAAAGAAAAAAGAGAAATTGTAAAGCAAAAAGTGGAAGCTTGTCTTAAAAATGATTTAATCCCCATTCTCTGTATTAGCAAAAATGAACAATTAAAAGGAATTAACAACAAAAATATTATCATTGCCTATGAGCCACTCTCTGCCATTGGAACAGGAAAACCTTACTCATTAAAACAAATTCAAAAAAGCTATCAATCCATCAAAGAAGTCCTTAAACAAAACAAAGTTTTGTACGGCGGATCTGTAGATAGCAAAAACGCAAAAGATATTTTAAACATTACCGATGGAATCTTGGTCGGAGGTGCCTCTATAAATAAAAGTGAATTTTTAAAAATAATAAAATGAAGTTATTAAGTTTTGATAAAACAAAAAAGCTTTTAAAAAAATACAAAATACCCGTCAAAGACACGGAACTCTTTATAAAAAAAGAAGATGCCGTTAAGTATGCAAAAAAACTTGGCTTTCCTGTAGTTTTAAAAGTACACTCAGATAAAGTAATCCATAAAACAGAAGAAAACGCTGTTATCATTAATCTGCAAAACGAAAAACAAGTAGAAGAAAAGTTTACGCTTTTAGACAAAAAGTTCAAAGATAAAGAAGGCATTCTTTTACAAAAACAATTCAAAGGAAGAGAAATTGTCATTGGCTTAAATCACGACAAAACATTTGGCCCTGTGATTATGTTTGGATTAGGAGGCATCTTCATTGAAGTTTTAAATGATGTTAGTTTTAGATTATGCCCCCTAACAGAAAATGATGCCAAGGAAATGCTTTTAGAATTAAAAGGTTATGAAACTTTATTGAACTTTAGAGGAAATAAAAAGGTTGATACTAAAAAGATTATTAAACTTTTGTTAAATCTTTCTTCTCTTATGCTTAAAGAAGAAAACATTGTTTCTATTGACTTTAACCCTATCTTTATCAATGAAAAGGAAATTAACATTGCAGACTTTAGAATAATTATAAAAGAAAATGCTTAAATATATTTTTAACCCAAAAACAGTTGCTTTAATCGGAGCTTCTAATAAACCAAAAACAGTTGGAAATGGTATTGCTTTAAATCTATTAAAAGGAAAACAAAAAATCTTTTTTGTAAATCCTAATCGAAGAAAAATATTAAAACAAGAATCCTATCCCTCTATACTAGATATTAAAGAAACCATTGATTTAGCAGTGATTGCTGTTCCCGCTAAAATAGTGCCTTCTATTTTAAAAGAATGCCAAGAAAAAAAAGTAAAAGGAGTGATCATTATCTCTTCAGGTTTTTCAGAAGTTGGAAACATTAAGGAAGAGGAAAAATTAAAAATAGATCTGCCCTTAGTTGGACCAAATTGTCTTGGTATTATTAACACTAAAAACAATTTAAATGCCTCCTTTTCTCCCTTTATGCCTAAAAAAGGAAACATTGGTGTTTTATCTCAATCAGGTGCCATCCTAGACACCATCATTGATATTGCCAAAGATGAAAGCTATGGTTTTTCTAAAATAGTTTCCTTTGGAAATGAGGCTGGTTTAGATTTATCAGACTATATTCATTATTTAGAAAAGGACAAAGAAACTGATGTTATCGCCATCTATATTGAAGGAATTAAAAATGGAAGAAAGTTTTTTAATGCTATTTCAAAAAGTTCAAAACCTATTATTATACTAAAGTCAGGAAAAAGTAATTTAGGAAGAGAAGCTGCCTTAACTCACACAGGGTCACTTGCAGGAGATAGTAAGATTTATAGTTCTGTTTTTAAGCAAGGAAAAGCCATTGAAGTTGATTCCATTGAAGAGCTTTTAGACGTTTCAAAAACTTTATCATGGCATAAAAGACAAAAAGGCTCTGTTCACATTGTCACCAATGGTGGAGGATTTGGAGTGCTTGCCGTAGATGCTTTTGAAAAAGAAAAAATTAAAGTATTCAGCCCGATTGATTTACTAGGAGATGCCTTAGCTTCAAAATACGAAACAGCTATTGAAGAACTTCTAAAGAAAAAAGATGTTGCTTGTGTTTATGTTATTCAAGGCCTTCAAATAATGACAGAACCTGAAAAAACTGCTAAAATAATTGTAAAGTTAAAAAAGAAATACAATAAACCCATCATTGTCTCTTTTTTAGGAGGAGCTTCATTTGACAAAGCCATTCGTATTATTGAAAAAAATAAAATACCCAATTTTAATGAAATTAAAAGAGCCGTTAAAGTTATCAAACATTTAGTTTATGAAAAATAAAAAAGCATGTTTATCAGTTTTTTGGATCAATGTCATCTTTATTATCGTCATTCTTGGCATTGCTCTTTATGCTTTATACATTAATAATCCGTTTAAATAAAAATATAAAATGAAAAAAGAAACAATTTTATGGTTTTCAGAAATAAGAAAAAATGATGTCCCTAAAGTAGGGGGTAAAAACGCTTCTTTAGGTGAAATGTATTCACTTTTAAGAGAAAAAGGAATCAATATTCCTAATGGTTTTGCAACCACAGCAGAAGCCTATCAATATTTTATCAAGTATAATAAAATTGACGAAAAACTAGAAAAGCTTTTTAAAAACTTAAACTTAAACAAGCTTGAAAACGTTCAAAAAGCAGGAAGACTTGCAAGAGAATGGACTTTAAAAGGAAAGTTTCCTAAAGACCTAGAACAAGATATTCTCAACGCTTACAAAAAACTAGAAAAAGAATATGGAAAAGGAACAGATGTTGCTGTTAGATCATCTGCAACTGCAGAAGACCTTCCCGATGCCTCTTTTGCAGGACAACACGAATCCTATTTAAATGTTTCAGGAGACAAGCAAGTTTTAAAAGCTGTTAAAAATTGTTTTGCTTCTCTTTTTACAGACAGGGCAATTTCATATAGAAGAGAAAAAGGCTTTGGACAATTAGAAGTTTACCTATCTTCTTGTGTTCAAAAAATGGTCAGGTCTGATTTAGCCTCTTCAGGAATTATGTTTACCATTGATACTGAAACAGGCTTTGACAAAGTTCTAGTTATTAATTCAGTTTGGGGAATAGGAGAGATGATTGTAAAAGGAAGAGTTACCCCAGACAGATTCTATATCTTCAAAGAAGGTTTAGCAGATGGCTATAAATCCATTATTTCTAAAACATTAGGAAGAAAAAACAAGAAATACATTTATTCAAAAAGAAACGGATTAAAAGAAGCTGCTGTCTTAAAAAAAGACCAAAACATTTTATCTTTAACAGATGATGAAGTTTTAACATTATCAAAATGGGGGTGTGTCATTGAAAAGCATTATAACTTACCACAAGATATAGAATGGGCTAAAGATGGAAAAACAGGACAATTATTCATTGTTCAATCAAGACCAGAAACTGTTCATTCTAATATTGAAGGGCATTTTTACACAGAATACAATATTGACTCTAAAAAAGAACCTGCATTATACGGAATTGCCGTTGGAAATAAAATAGGAATTGGAAAAGCAAGAGTCATCTTAGACCCTAAAGATATGAAAACATTTAAAAAAGGGGAAGTGCTCATTACAAAAATGACTGACCCAGACTGGAATAGCATTATGACCATTGCAGGCGCTGTTGTTACAGATGAGGGTGGAAAAACATGTCACTCAGCCATTATTTCAAGAGAGCTTGGCATTCCTTGCATTGTAGGAACAAAATCAGCCACACAAACTTTTAAAACAGGTGAGGTAATTACAGTAGATTGCACACAAGGACATAAGGGAAGAATCTTTAAAGGAAAAATACCCTATATCTCTAAAGAGTATAATCTTAAAACAATCCCTGATTTAAAAACTGACATTTGCTTAAATATTGGTGCGCCAGATATTGCTTTTAAATATTCCGCTCTTCCCGTTGATGGAGTAGGGCTTGCAAGAGAGGAATTTATTATTGCAAATAAAATCGTTGTTCATCCTTTAACGCTTTGTAATTATGATAAGGTTAGGAGTAAGCTTACAAAAGAAGAAAAAGATAAAATAAATGAGTTAACCGTTGGATACACTGATAAGAAAAAGTTTTTTGTAGATAAACTGGCAGAAGGAGTTGCACAAATAGGAACCGCTTTTTATCCTAAAAAAGTAATTGTGAGATTCTCTGACTTTAAAACAAATGAATATAGAAATTTAATCGGAGGAAGGCTTTTTGAAAAAGAAGAAGAAAATCCAATGATTGGATTTAGAGGTGCCTCAAGATACATTGACCCAGAGTTTCAAAAAGCATTTAAACTTGAGTGTGAAGCTATTAAAAAAGTAAGAGAAGAATTCGGACTTAAAAATGTATGTGTTATGGTTCCTTTTTGCAGAACCTTAAAGGAAGGAAAACAAGTAAGAGATTTAATTAAAAAGTTTGGTTTAAAAGACAAGAAAATGCCCGTTTATGTTATGTGTGAAGTTCCTTCAAATGTCATCCTTGCAAATGAATTTCTAGATATTTTTGATGGATTTAGTATCGGTTCAAATGACTTAACTCAATTAGCACTTGGATTAGATAGAGATAATGGAAACCTAAGCTATATTGGAAATGAAAAAGATGAAGCCGTTTTAAAGCTTATTGAACAAACAATTTCTATTTGTAGAAAAAGGAAAAAATACTGCGGTATTTGCGGACAAGCACCCTCAGACTATCCTGACTTTGCAGAATTTATTATGAAAAGAAAAATCTCTGCCATTTCTCTTAATCCAGACTCTGTTATTAAAACCATTATTGAATTAGACAAAGTTAAACCAAAGAAAAGATTTTTATGGTAGACATCATTACATTTGGATCAGCCACATGGGACATTTACATTACCCCCGAAGATTTAAGTCTCATCTCTTCAAAAGACTTTCTTTCAGGAAAAGCCATTGCCTTTAATTTAGGATCCAAAATCAATTTAACAAAAACAGAGTTTAGCATTGGGGGAGGGGGCGTGAACACCGCTTTTACCTTCAGAAGACAAGGCTTTAAAGTTGCCTATTTAGGATGTTTGGGTTATGACAGCTTAGGAAGTGAAATCATTTCAAGACTTAAAAAAAATAATATAAAAACAAGCTTGATTCAAAGAACTGACAAGGCCTCCACTAACTCCTCCTTAATCTTTAATGTAAAAGGGTTAGACAGAACCATTATGGTCTACAGGGGTGCCTCCGAATATTTAACAAACATTAAATTCAAAAAAGCTAAGTGGTATTATTTAGCACCCTTATCAGGAAAAATTGCAAACTTAACTCAAAACATTATTGATTATGCAAGCGAAAACAAAATTAAAATTGCTTTTAACCCAGGAAATAGTCAGTTAAGTTTACCTAGAAAAACCCTTCAAAAAATGATTGACAAAACAGATATTCTTATTCTAAACAAAGAAGAGGCCTCTATTTTAACAAAAAAAGACTACCATCAAGAAAAGGAAATCATTGAAGAACTCCAAAAAATACATAAAAAAACAACCATTATGACAAAAGGGGAGGAAGGAGTTGTTGTTCTTGATAATAACAACATTTATGATAAAAAAGCACGGCTTGTAAAAGCACTTGATAAAACAGGAGCAGGTGATGCCTTTGGTTCAGGCTTTGTTTCTGGCTTAATTAAGTTTAATCAAATTGAAAAAGCTATTGATTTAGGCTTGAGAAACTCAGCAAGCTGTGTTAAAAAATTAGGGTCAACAAAAGGATTACTTTAAATTATATTTTTCTTTTAATAATTTGATTCGCTGATAGGACTCATTGATTCTTTCTTCTGAAATATTATTCTTAATAATATTAAAAACCTTTTCCGCTATATCTTCATCGTATTCATTTCCATTATTTGAAAAACCTAAAATATCACACCCTGCATTGATTGCTAAAACAACTGCCTCCTCAAGCGTAAAATTAGAGGTAATCGCTCCCATTTGCATATCGTCTGAAATAATCACTCCATTGTAGCCAAGCTCTTCTCTTAAAATGCTTTGAAGAAATAAAGGGGAAAGTGTTGCAGGGTTTTCTTTATCAATATTTTTATTCATAATATGTGCCGTCATAATCATATCAGCAGAATCCATTAATTCTAAAAAAGGTAAAATCTCAACTTCCTTGTTATAAGTATTTGTCACATCAACTAACCCTAAGTGGCTATCCTCTTTTGAGCTTCCATGTCCAGGAAAATGCTTTAAAGATGTCATGATATTATACTCATGCATTCCCCTTATAAACTCTCCTGCAAAAGCAGAAACCTCTGACGGGTCATCTGAAAAAGACCTTTCAAGCTTGGAAATAACAGGATTATTAGGGTTAACATTCACATCAACAACAGGAGCAAAATTAAGATTAAATCCTAATGATTTTAAGGAAGACCCAAGTTTAATCGCTTGGGTGTAAGCATCTTTTCCCATTTTTTCTGCACTTTTTATTTCTAAAAACTTTAATCTATTCACAGATCCACCCTCAGCGTCAACCGCAATAAAAAGACTTGAATTTGTTAATCCTTTAATATCATCAATTAATTTCTTTACTTGGGACGGACTTTCAATATTCCTAGGATAACTTTTTGATGGTTGATCATAATCAAAAAGAACCACTCCCCCTATATGATATTCATTAATGTCTTTAATAATCTTAGATGAACTACTAACAGAAGTTCCCCTAAATCCAAGCATAATCATTTCTCCAATCTTTTCGTCTAAACTCGGCTCGTTATTAAAAGATGAAAAGGGAAGCATGCTTAAAACAAGCAACACTATTAATTTTTTAATCATACTTCCATAATACAACAAAAAAATAAATTTGTAAAAATTTGCTTTTAGTGTCATTCTAATAATATGAAAAAATATTTCTTAATTACTTTTGGATGCCAAATGAATATCGCTGACAGTGAAAGAATCGCTTCTGTTTTAACTGATTTGAATTACAAAAAAGCATCTCATCTTCAGTCTGCAGATTTAATTGTCGTTACTGCTTGCTCTGTTAGGCAGTCTGCTGTTGATAGAATTTTTGGCCTAATCCCAAAGCTTAAAAAACTAAAAGCAAAAACCATTCTAACAGGATGTCTTCTAAACTCCGATAAAGAAAAATTAAAAAACAAATTTGATCATATCTTAGACATTAAAGATTTAAGTCATTGGCAAAAAGTGTTAAGCAAGAAAAATCTAAACTATCCTAAAGATTATTTAAACATTAAACCCAAAAGAGAATCTCACTTTATTGCAAGCATTCCTATATCAAATGGATGTGAAAATTATTGTACTTATTGCGCTGTTCCTTATACCAGAGGCAAATTAAAATGTAGAGACTACCGCGAGATTTTAAAAGAGGTCAAAGAGGCAGTAGAAAATGGTGCCAAAGAAATTTGGCTTTTAGGACAAAATGTAAATGATTATCATTCTAATAATATTGATTTTCCTAAACTTCTTAAACTGGTCAACCAAATACAAGGGAACTTTTGGATTAGATTCACATCTCCTCATCCTAAAAACTTTTCAAAAAGATTAATTAATGCCATGGTAGATTCTTCAAAATATGGCCCCTATTTAAACCTTCCCTTGCAATCAGGCTCAAATGCTGTTTTAAAAAGAATGCATCGGCCATACACATATGAAAAGTATAAAAAACTATTTTTAGACATTAAAAAAGCTTTTAAAGAAAAAAGAAACGAAGATATTACCATTTCAACAGATGTCATTGTAGGCTTTTCAAAAGAAACAGAAAAAGAGTTTCAAGAAACAGAAAAAGCTTTTAAAGAGCTAAAGTTTGATATGGCCTATATTAATCAATTTTCAACTCGCGATCAAACATACGCACTTTTAAAAATGGAAGACAATGTTTTAAAAAAAGAAAAAAAACAAAGAGACAAAAGACTAACAGAAATCCTTAAAAAAAATGTAAACAAAAAATATGTTGGAAAAATTTTAAATGTTTTAGTTTTAGAGAAAACAAAAGATTATTATATTGGTAAGTCTTGGGAATACAAAACAGTAAAATTTAAATCAAATCAAAAACAACTTATAGGAAATTTTGTCAAAGTTAAAATTACAAAAGCCCTAGATTTTGGTTTGGAAGGGGAGCATGCTAAGCTAATTGTCCTTTTAGGCCCTACAGCATCAGGAAAAACGGATTTAGGAATTAAGCTTGCTAAAAAGTTTAATGGAGAAATTGTTTCTGCTGATTCTAGGCTTGTCTATAAAAAAATGGATATTGGTACAGCAAAACCAAAAGATTTTAAAGGAATAAAACATCACTTAATTGATATTGTTAATATTAAAGACGATTACAGTGCTTCTCTTTTTAAAAAAGATGCAAACAAGGCCATTTTAAGTATTCTAAAAAAAGGAAAAACTCCTTTTTTAGTTGGGGGAACAGGATTATACATTTCAGCTATAACAGAGAATATTGAGTTTCCTCAAATTAAACCAAACTTAAAATTAAGAAAAGCATTAGAAAAAAAATCAGAGACTGAACTTTTTGAAATCTATAAAAAGCTCGATCAAGCAGGTTCAAAAATAATTGATAAAAAAAACAAAAGAAGGCTCATTCGGGGAATAGAAGTTGCAAAGGAGCAAGCCTTCTTTAAAAATACAAAAGCAAAATCAGAATATGATGTTTTAAAACTAGGAATACTAGTTGAAAAACAAGAACTTGAAAATAGAATCAATAAAAGAGTAGACCAAATGATAAAACAAGGTCTTGAAAAAGAAGTAAAGAATCTTTTACCTCATTTAAAAATAATGGAAACCATTGGTTATAGAGAATGGAAAGAATATTCTACAAAAGATGAGATCATTAAAAGAATTAAAATCAATACCTTCAAATTTGCAAAAAGGCAAATGACTTGGTTTAAAAAAGATAAAGATATTCAATGGATAAAAGACTACAAAGAGGCTAAAAAGCACATCCTTGATTTATAAATTCCTCTTCTGTGCATTTAATTCCCAAAGGAGAAATACAAAACTTTAAATCATCTTCTACTAATAACTCGTACCCTAAATCAGCACAAAACTTGGGAAAACCTAAAATCATAATTTTCTTCCTTGCATCATCACTTAATTCAATCTTTTCCACATCTTTCTCTGTTTTGTTTCCACTTAAAATATCCATTGCAAACTGCTCTAAAAGCTTCATATCTTCTTCACTTAAAACCTCCATTGTTTTTAAAACATCTTTCGTTGTAATTCCAAATTCCTTTGTTCCTTCAATTACTCTATTAGTTATTAGCTCGTCTGTATAAACTTCTTCTTGCTCTAAAGCAGAAATATCTTCTTTATTTATAAAATCATCAATATTAATTCTTAAAGAATCTTTTAACCTATTTAATCTTTCTTCTTGTTTTACAACTTCTTTTGTAGCCTTTTCAAGCACATCTTCTTTGTCAATTGTTTTTATTTTATCATGAACTTTCAAAACAGCCTCCTCATACTTTTTAAAGTATTTTCCATAATCAGGAATATTTAGATTTTTTGAAACCATTTGTTCAATTTCAGTTAACTTCTCATTCGCAACGTTAATTCGAAGTTCCACTTTTTTAACATTGTCAAATGTAAAAAAATCTTGTATTTTTCTTCCTAAATCTTTGAAAAAATACAAAGGATTATTTGGCAAAATATTTATTTCATTCGCATTTGCAAAATTAAATCCTAAAAATGTTATAAAAATTGTTAAAGCAATTATTATTTTTTTACTCATAGTTTTTTAATAAAATTATTAATTGTTAATTCTCCTAAATTTTGATTTCCTCTTTTTCTAACGCTTATTGTATTGTTTTCAATCTCATTATCGCCAACAGTAATTATGTATGGAATCTTTTGAACCGCAGACTCCCTTATCTTTTTTGAAACAGTCTCATCCTCATCCATTACTTTCACTCTAAACTCCTTTAATTGCTCCCTTACCTTATAAGCATAGTCTCTATGTGAAACAGAAACAGGAATAATTGAAATCTGAATTGGAGCTAACCAAAAAGGGAAGCTACCCTCATAATGTTCAATTAAAAGTCCAATAAATCTTTCAAAAGACCCAAAAAGTGCTCTATGAATCATATACGGTTTTTCCTTTTCTCCTTTGTCATTTACAAAAGTCATTTCAAATCTTTTAGGTAAGTTAAAATCAAATTGAAGCGTTGAGCATTGCCATTCTCTTTGAAGCGCATCTTTAATTTTAAAATCTAATTTTGGTCCATAAAACGCTGCCTCTCCTAATTCTTCTTTGAAATGGAGTCCTTTTTCTTTTGCCACTTTTCTTAAAACTGCTTCTGAAAAATCCCAACCCTCATCATCTCCAACATACTTTTCTTTATTTAAAGGATCCCTTAAAGATAAATAAACATTTACTGAACTCATATCAAAACCAAAGAATTCATAAATATAAAGAATAAAATCTATGACTTTTTTTAACTCATCTTCAACCTGATCTTTCCTACAAAAAATATGGGCATCATCTTGCGTAAAGCCTCTTACTCTCGTTAAGCCTGAAAGCTCTCCTTTTTTTTCAAACCTATAAACAGTTCCTGTTTCCGCCCACCTTATAGGAAACTCTTTATAAGAATGAAGATTGCTATTATATATCGCAATATGAAAAGGGCAATTCATTGGCTTTAATAAAAACTGCTCAGATTCTTTTATATCTTCCTTTTTTTCTGCATCTTCTAATGATTGAGAGGCCTCAAGAGGGGGAAACATACTTCCTGAATAAAAACCAAAATGTCCTGACTTTTCCCACAGCTTCCTGTTTCCAATATGAGGAGTTCGAATTAATTCATAGCCATTTTCCAGATGTTTTTTAATCCAGAAGTCTTCAATTAATCTATAAAGTAAAGCCCCTTTTGGATGCCATAAAATTAACCCTGCACCCACATCTTCATCTGTATGAAATAAATCAAGTTTTCGAGCAAGCACTCTATGATCCCTTTTTTTAGCTTCTTTTTGAAATTCTAAATATTTTTCTAGCTTCTCTTTACTTTCAAAGGCAATCCCATAAATCCTTGTAAGCATTTTATTTTTTTCGTCTCCTTTAAAGTAAGCACCCGCTATTCTTTCTAACTTAAAAGTATTTGGATCTATTTCTTTTGTATTTTTAATATGAGGCCCATTACACAAATCTCTAAAATCTCCTGTTTTATAAATACAAACTTTATCAATCTCATCTAAAAGCTCTAGCTTATAAGGCTCGTTCTTAAAAATCTCTTTTGCTTCTTTTTTAGAAACTTCTCGCTCTTCAAAGGAAACATTTTGTTTAATGATGTGTTTCATTCTTTTTTCTATTTCCTTTAAATCTTTTTCTTCAATTTCTAAATTATCAAAATCATAATAAAACCCGTTTTCTATGGCAGGCCCCATTCCAAGCTTAACCTCCTTGTATTTTTCTTTTACAGCGATTGCTAGAATGTGTGCTAAAGAGTGTCTAATTATATTTTCTTTATTCATATTATTTCTTCTGCTTCGTTCGCAATTACCTTTGGCGAACCATCTTTAATATCTAATCTTCCTGTTACAAAAAGTATTTTGTTCTCCTTAAACATTTCTGGAGTTTTAGCAAAAAGACTAGGGAATATAATTACTTCAATTTTATCTGTTAAATCCTGCATTTTAATAAATGCCATTGGTTCACCTTTTTTTGTTAATATCTTTTTTTCTTCAGTAATAATTCCACCAATACAAACTGAGTCTCCTTGTGATAAAAGTCTTTCAAAGCGCGTCCTTTTTGAGTCATTATTTAAATCATTTACTACTTTACTTAGCCTCACCGTTCTTTGTTCTAAGAAATTTCTGTAATTTTCAAGCGGATGCCCTGAAACATAAAGCCCTAAAAGCTCTTTTTCCCAATCAAGTTTTTCTGATTGCTTTGCAGGTAAAGCATCCTCTAAAATAATTTTTAAATCTTGTCCTGAAGAAAACATATCAAATAATCCTGTTTGTTTGCTTTCTTTTTGTTTTTCATTTTCCTTTGACCAATTCAGTATCTTCTCTAAGTTAAAAAGCAACTTCTTTCTTTCTTCAAGTCTATCAAAAGCACCTGCTTTTATCAAGCTTTCCATTGTTTTTTTATTCAGCACTTTTGGATCAACTCTTTCTAAAAAATCAGAAATAGATTTAAATTGCCCCTTTGCTTTTCTTTCTTCAATTATTTTTTCAACTACATTGTAGCCAACATTTTTAATTGCAGATAAACCAAATCTAATTTTATTCTCATTCGGAACAACACTAAAATTTGAAAAACTTTCATTAATGTCAGGTGCTAAAACTTCTATCTCTTTTTTAACACATTCATCAATTATAATGGAAACCTTATCTAAATCATTTTGTTCAGCTGTTAAAAGCGCAGACATAAATTCAACAGGATAATGTGCTTTTAGATAAGCATTTTCATATGCAATCATTGCATAACAAGCTGCATGACTTTTATTAAATGAATATTTTGCAAAAGGCTCAATCCAATTCCAAATTTCTTTTCCTATTTCCTCGCTAATATTATTTTCCTTAATCCCATTTAAAAACTTTTCTCTTTGCTCCATTAAAAGACTTTCTATCTTTTTTCCAATAGCTTTTCTTAAAATATCAGCCTCTCCTAAGGTAAATCCAGCTAAATCTTGTGCTATTTTCATAATTTGTTCTTGATAAACAGGTATCCCATAAGTAGCTTCTAAAATTGGTTTTAATTTTTCATGTAAATACTTCACACTTGTAATTCCATTCTTTGCGTTAATATATTCAGGAATATGTGCTATTGGTCCAGGGCGATAAAGTGCAACCATGGCAATAATATCTTCAATCTGAGTAGGCTTTAACCTTTTTAAGTACCTTCTCATTCCTCCTGATTCTAATTGAAATATACCTACACAATCAGCTTTTTGCAAAAGTTTAAATGTTTTTTTATCATCTAAAGGAATTTTATCAATATCTATTTTTTTACCTTGGACAGCATAAATTCTAATCAACGTATCCTCTATAATCGTTAAGTTTTTAATCCCTAAAAAGTCCATTTTAAGCAGTCCCACATCTTCAATAAACTTTCCTGAATATTGAGTCACTACTCCGTTTTCATCTTGAGATGGATGTTGCAGGGGCACAATTTTATCTAAAGCATCTTTTGATATTACAACGCCACATGCATGTGTTGAGGCATGCCGAGCACATCCCTCTATTTTTAAAGCTAAATCAATTAATTTTGTTGCTTGTTTATCGGCGTTATAGAGTTTTTCAAACTCAGAAACTTCATTCAATGTTTGAGATAGGGTGTATCCTTGAGGAATCATTTTCGCTATTTTATCACAATATGAATAAGGGTAGCCCAAAGCTCTTCCAACATCTCTTATTGATGCTCTTGCAGCCATTGTTCCAAATGTTATTATCTGGGCAACTTTTTCTCTTCCATATTTATTTGCTACATAATCTATAACTTCATCTCTTCTTTTATCAGCAAAATCTAAATCAATATCAGGCGGGGATATTCGCTCTGGATTTAAAAACCTTTGAAACAAAAGATTATATTTCAAAGGATCTACATTTGTTATATTAAGTAAATATGCAGCCAAAGAACCAGGCGCAGACCCCCTTCCTGGACCCACAACAATCCTATTTTTTTTAGCCCAATCAACAAAATCATAAACAATTAAAAAATATGCTGAAAACCCTGAATTATTAATAATATCAAGCTCATACTCTAATCTA
>JBAYXY010000004.1:0-22242 GCA_041673285.1 Minisyncoccota bacterium | reverse complement strand
TAATACCTAATTTAAAAGCATCAATGGCAGACTGCTCTAATGTTTTTAATTCGTGATCTTCTAATTTTTTGTTGTTAAAAAAAATCATAGTGTTAAATTTTAATCTTCTTCTTTGATATAGACTTCACGTTGTCTTGAGCCATCTTGAGGTCCAACAATTCCACCCTCTTCTAAGGCATCAATTAACCTAGCTGCTCTTGCATAGCCAACACCTAGTTTTCTTTGAAGATAGGAGGTAGAGGCTCTTTTTGTTTGAATGACAATTTGCTTTGCTTGCTCGTATAATGGGTCTTCATTTGCTAAGAATTGGTTGATTTGCATGCCTTCACTTGATTGGGCTTCTTCTAAAACTGCTTTTAGGGAATTGTCTTCTGTTTTTTCAAATTCTAAATACTTTTCTGGGTTTTCTGCTTCTTCTTTGATTTTTCTAGCTTCAATAAAATCAACGACATCTTTGATTTCTTTTTCAGAAACAAAAGGACCTTGTATTCTCCTTAAATTGGAGGTGTCTTTTGATTGGAATAACAAATCCCCTTTTCCTAAGAGTTTTTCAGCACCGGCTTTATCAAGCATGGTTCTTGAATCAATTTGAGAAGCCACTTTTAGGCCAATTCTGCTGGAGATGTTTGCTTTAATAAGTCCTGTAATCACTTCAACTGATGGTCTTTGAGTGGCAAGAATTAAGTGGATTCCAACGGCTCTTGCTTTTTGTGCGATTCTGACGATATAGGATTCTATTTCTTTTCCTCTTGCCATCATCAGGTCAGCAAGCTCGTCTATGATAACAACGATGTAGGGCATTTTTTCCATTCCTTGTTTCCAACTTTTGTTATAGGTTAGAATGTCCCTATTTTTTGCATCTTTTAAAACTTCGAATCTTCTTTCCATTTCTCCTACAAGCCATTTTAAGGCAATGATGGCTTCGTCAGCATTTGATAAAACAGGACACATTAAGTGTTCAAGAGGATTATAGACAGGAAATTCTACTTTTTTTGGATCAATTAAGACAAACTTCATATCATCCCCTCCATTCCTATAAATCAAGCTTAAAAGAATGCAATTTAAACAAATGGATTTTCCTGAACCTGTTGTTCCTGCAACTAGAAGATGAGGCATATCTGCTAAGTCAGCATAAACAAATTCGCCTTTTACATCTTTACCTAAGGAAAAGAATAAAGGAGAGTCGGAGATTTTAAATTGCTTATTAGCTAAGGCTTCTCTTAAAGAAACATTGGCTCTTTTTTTGTTTGGGATTTCTATACCAACAAGGGCTTTGCCAGGGATAGGTGCTTGAATTCTAATGGAGGGCGTTGCTAAGTCTAAGGCTAGATTGTTTGCTAAGTTCGTAATTCTTGAAAGTTTAATGCCTTCTGCTGGTTTTAATGTATATTGAGAAACTGTTGGCCCAACATTTACTTCTCCCATTTGAGCGGCAATGCCAAAGTTAGCAAGAGTTTTTTGAATGGTGACTGTATTGTGTTTAATGTCTCCACTTTCTGGTTTGGCTGTTCTTTTTGAAAGCAGAGAAAGTGGGGGCGACTCATAGGGTGCATATGTTTTCCTTTGAACAACTTTTACTGGTTCTTCTTTTTTTTCTTCTTGTTTGACTTTTTTTTCTCTTTTAAATTTTGGGAGTAAGGGTATTTTAAGTTGCTTTCTAGGTTTAGTTTCTTTAACCTCCTCTTCTTTTGTTTCTTCCTTAACTCTTTTGAATAAAGGATCTAAAAGAATGATTAAGGTAATTAATGTTAAAACAATTAAAATGGAAAAGGTCACCCAAAAGCCAAAACCTTTCATCAAAAGAAAGGAAATTAAATAACCAATAAGTCCACCTTGTGTAGAAAGACTAATATTAAAGACTTCGGTTCCAATTGTTTTTAACTCTAGTGTTCCTAAAATTGCTGAGACTTCGAATAAAAATGCTATGAGTAAAATTAAGATATATTTTTCTTTTTTAAGATAAGGATTGTTTTTCCATAGAAGAAGAATGGTAGCTAATAGAAAAACAACGGGAACAGCATAGACTGCTCCTCCGAATAAATAGCGGAAGAAAACTTCTAAGCTGTTTCCTATTGTGCCTGCTGATTTTGCAAAAGCAAAAACAAAGATTAAGGCAAAAACTAAAGAGACGCCTGCAAAAATGTAATTTTTGTAAAGATTGAGAAAGCTTGTTTTTTCTTGTTTTTTCATAATTCTTTTTTTACTCCCCTATTAAAGCCTGAGAAAGCTTTGTCATTAAAAAAAATGATGGGATAATGCCTAAAGTTTTTAGAGAGACCTTTGCTTGTCTTATACTCTTTTTTGTATTTTTCAAGTTCAGTTAAAAATTCTTTATCTTTTGGGCTATAGCTAGTATAGGAATAGTTGCTCTTCTCTAAAAAGGTAAATAGGTCTTGGCTTAATTCTTTGTTAGTACTTTCAAAGACGACAATGAAATTCTCTTCTGCATTTGTATTTGAAAAAAAGAAAAGAAGAAAAGTGACGATGACAAATGTTTTTTTAATGTTCATAATAATCTAATTATATTATGGGTGGGCTAAAAAATCAAATGAAACTTGCATTTTAATTTAGTTGTGTTATTAAAAATATGGTAAAAATGAGGAAGAGCATTTTGGAAGGGCTCGACTATGAGCCAAAACTGGAGATTCGGGAAGAATTTCTTCCCGATAAGTATGTTGCGGTTGTTTTTGACCGTGAAGCGAGGGTGTATATCGTGAACCTGGGGTTTGAGGACCTGTCGCGTCGCTTCTTTAGGCCGACGGCATTGATGAATGCCGCGCGGGTTATAAGGGAACGGGCGCAGGCCGAGAACCCAAACCTAGTTCTTTTTGGAAGGAAAACCCTTTCAGAAGGTTCCCTTCGGGGAATGGAAAGAGTTTTTCTCATCAGAGGCATTGACGAAGAAATCGATGCCGAAATTATTTCTCGGCTAATTGGCTACCTTCACCTTTGTGGAGGGACTGATTCAGAAAAAAAGAAAGCTCTTTTAATGGGCGCTCCTGAAATAATGGGAAAATATAGTGCTGACTTTTTCCTATGCGCCATGAAAGTTGCTGGAAGAGTTAATTAACTCTTTTTTTTTATTTAAATTTGAATTCTTTCTATAATGAAACTTGCATTTTAATTTAGTTGTGTTATTAAAAATATGGTAAAGATGATAGAGCATCTCTTAGTTTTGGATTATAATCCAAGGCTATATATTAGAGAAGTCTCTATTCCTGCTTGGAATAGGGCGATTATACTTTCCGACGATAACGGAAAGTCGTATAGTGTAGCTCCAAAAAGCTACATAGTGAACATGGCCCTGGAATCTCCTATGAGCTTGATGCTTGCAGTTCGTGCTGTAAGGCGTCGGGCACAGATTGAAAAGAGGGTCATTCATCTTTTTAAAGAGAAGGACTTTTTAGGAGAATTCCAAGAGGATGTTGCCGGTTTCTTCTTTAGGAATGGAACCGAAGAAGAAATTGATGCTGAGCTTATTGCTCGGATTGCAGGAAATCTTCGTGCTTCTTCTTGCAAAGATGAAGAAATAAGGGAGCTTGTTTTGATGAATGCTCCTGATGTTATAGAAAAATATGGGGTTCCTTTTTTAGTGGAGTCATTGTTATTTTTTTGAATAAAGAGTTTTTTACTCTTTTTTGTTTAGAGGAAAGTATATTTAATAAACATGGTTTGGGTCCTCTTGAATAATGAGTTCGTAGGGAATAATTTCACCCTCTAAACAAACTTTATAGGGTAACTGATTATGAGTAAAGTTTACTATTTCATTTGTTTTTTTGTTTTTCCATTTCTTAGCTATTTTATGAATAAGATTTATTTCTGCTTTTGCTAATTCTTTTAGTTCTAATTTTTTAGAGCTTTCGTTTTCACTTATTAAAATTACCTCTTCTTTGTTATCTCTTTCAATTCTTCCCTCTTCTTCTAGTTCATCTAATGCTCTAAAATATGAATCTGGTACTGGGCCATATTTTATATGCCTATATTGCATACCGCTCATGCTTTGCATGTTTTCATAAAACCAAGAAAAATCTGCCAAGTATAGTAATTTAGCTAATTTTGTTTTGGGTAGCTTACCATCACTATTAAGTTCAGAAAATCTAAGAAACAAAAGAATCATTTCTTTGTATTTATCAAAATTAGGAATTGTTCCTGTTTTTAAGTCCTCTAAACCAATGCCAAAAATATTTGCTATCTTTTGAGCTTCAGATAAAGAAAGTTCTTTTTTTCCTTTTTCAACAGAGATGTAGGATGGCCTAGACATACCTAGCTTTTGGGCGATTTCTTTTTGGGTAATATTTCTTTTTTCCCTTAGGTTTCTTAGAGACTTGTGTAATTTTTGACTCATTTTTTTGCATTTAATGAATTATAGATTAAGTATAACTTTCAAAAAAAGAAAAGTCAAATTTTTTTACATTTGTTTGTCAGTTTTTTTAATACAAATTAAGCTAGCTCGGAGGCAGGGACTCGAACCCCAATTCCTAGAGCCAGAATCTAGTGTCCTACCATTAGACGACCTCCGATCATTTTTTCAAGTATTTTGAAATGGCAACGTAAGATGAGAATAAGGCTAATAGAATTGCAATGATGGTTTGACCAATGAGAATTATAGAGATATTGCTCAAGAAATATTCATAAACATTGAATCCCATTAGAATGTTGGTAATGGAATCGTTGAAGAAATAAAGGAGAGAGAAGATGATCAAAGAAGACAAGATGACTCCAACAAGTGCACAGAAAATACTTTGAATAATGTAGGGCCATCTAATAAAAGCATTGGATGCTCCCACAAGTTTCATAATTTCTATTTCTTTTCTTTGTGAAAAGATGGTTAGTCTGATTGTGTTGAATGTTGTTAAGAATGCTAAAAAGGAGAAAACAATAATGAGGATTAATCCTAATAATCTTATATTACTACTTAAATGTTCAATTTTTTCAATAACTTCTTCTCTTCTAAAATCATCCATTTTGTAAATGAGGTCTTCTAAGTCTTCGTTTCTATCAATAAACTCTGAGATTGTTTTGTAATCACTTGGTGTTTTTGCAGTAATCCTTAAAGAAGGTAAAAAAGGATTGATTTCAATAATTTTTAAAGCTTCAATATAAATATCGCCTTCATGGTTTTTAACAAAAGACTCATAGGCTTGTTCTTTTGAAATAAAAACAACGTGCTTAACTTCACTTAGAGCTTCTATTTGCTCTTTAAAGAGACTGATGTTTTCTCTTGAGACTTCTTCTTTAAAAAACAAAGAAACATCTATTTGATTTTCTACCTCTTCAATGGAGTAATTGATTAACCCGTGGAATATGAAAAGTCCTTGTGCAACTACGATTGCTAAGAAAATAGCAAACATCGTTCCAAAGCTTAAGCTTCCTTGTCTTATAAAATTTAACCAGCCGTTTTTAAAAATTCTTTTAATCATAATTATATTACATACCTACCTTGTTTTTCGTCTCTTAGGATTTTTCCTTTGTCCAAGGTAATGACTCTTTTTTGAATGTTATTAACAATATCTTTATTATGCGTAGATAAGATGATAGTTGTATTATTTGAATTAATTTTCAAAAGCAATTTAATGATGTCTCTTGTGTTGTAAGGATCTAAATTTCCTGTGGGCTCATCTGCTAAAATGATTTCTGGATTTTTAATGATGGCTCTTGCAATGGCGACCCTTTGTTTTTCTCCTCCTGAAAGTTCACTTGGGAATGAATTTGCTTTGTCAGATAAATTAACAATTTCAAGTGTGCCTAAAACTTCCTTTTTAATAAAATCATCTTTGTAATTATTTGCTTCAAGGGCGAAGGCAACATTTTCAAAAACTGTTTTGTAGGGCAGGAGTTTAAAATCTTGAAAAACAAAACCGATCTTTTGTCTTAAGCTTCTGGTTTGTTTTTCATTTATTTGACCAATATTTAAAGCGCCTACTTTTACTTCTCCAAAAGTAGGCTTTTCTTCTCCTGAAATCAATTTCATAATAGTTGTTTTTCCAGAACCTGTTTTTCCACACAAGGTTACAAATTCGTTTTTTTGAATTTTAAGATTGATGCTGTCTAAAACTCTTTTGGCTTCTTTGTTTAATTCTAAGTAATAGTCTTTGGAAACGTGGTTAAATTGAATCATTTTAATTTATTTGTTTAATTTCTTCTTCAATAAATTGGTCTAATTCTCCATTTAATACAGCAGATGTGTTTGCGGTTTCCACTCCTGTTCTTAAATCTTTAACTAGTCTATAGGGTTGAAGAACGTATGACCTGATTTGATTGCCCCAACCTGCTGTAATTTTTTCTCCTTTTTGTTTTGCGATTTCCTCTTTTGTTTTTTGCTCTTTAAGTGCATGTAGCTTTGACAAAAGTAAGCTCATAGCTTTTTCTCTGTTACTTCCTTGTGATCTTTCAGCTTGGCAAGAAACAACGATTCCTGTTTTAATGTGTGTTATTCTAACAGCAGAATCTCTTTTGTTTACGTATTGTCCTCCTGGTCCAGAGGCTCTAAAGTAATCAATTTTTAAATCCTCTGGCTTAATGTTAATGTCATGAGATTCTTTAATAACGGGGATAACATCTACTAAAGCAAAGGAGGTATGTCTTAGGCTTTGTGCAGAAAATGGTGAGAGCCTTACTAGTCTGTGAACTCCTGCTTCTCTTCTTAAATAGCCATAAGCGTATTTTGCTTTAACTTCAAGAGTAATTGTTTTTATTCCCTCATTTCCCTCTCCTAGAAGTTCATCTAGTATGATAACATTAAATTTCTTTTTTTCAAAGTATCTTTGATACATTCTAAAAAGCATAAGTGCCCAGTCTTCAGCTTCTTTTCCGCCTGCTCCTGCCATAATGGTAAAGATGGCACTTCCTTTGTCATATTTTCCTTTGAAATTAACTTCTAATTCTTTTTGAAGAATTGCTTTTTGAAGACTTAAAAACCTTTGATTGAATTCTTTTTTAATTTCACTGCTTTCTTCAATTAAAACAAAGAATTCTTTTAAGTCGTTAATTTCTTTTTGAAACTCTTCTATGCTTTCTATATCTTCTTTTAATTCTTTTAATTTGTGTGAGATTTCCTTTGCTTTAATAGGATCCATCCAAAAATCAGAAGCTTCTGTTTTCTTTTGAAGTGTTTTAGCTTCTTTCTTGGATTCTTTAATGTGAAGTTTTTCTTGAAGGAAGCTGATTTTGCTTTCTGCTTCGTTTAAGTCTTTTTCGCTTACTTCCATAAAACTATTTCTTAATCGGCATGACTACATAGGTGTAGCTCTCGTTGTTTTTTTCTTTAATAACACCTGCAGAAGATGCTCCTTGAAAATCTAAAACAGCTTCATTGGACTTAATGCGGGTTAAGCCATCTAAGATAAACTTGTAGTTAAAGGATACTTCAATAGCTTCTCCTTCAACGCTAGCCTCAACAACAGAAGTGTTTTCTCCGAGCTCGATGTCTTGACTTAATATTTCTAAATTGTTTTCAATGGTTTTGATTTTAATTTCATTGATTTTTCCTGCAAAGAGTCCTGCTAGTTTAACTTGTTTAATAAGGGAATCTTTGTCAATGAAAACTCTGGTTTTATGTTCTTTTGGTATAATCTCCTTGTAGGCGGGATAGTTTCCTTCAATTTGCCTTGAGATTAAATTGATTTCTGGATGGTCAATTTCATTTAAGTTAGTCTCAAATAAGATTTGTGATTCTGAGTAATAGATTTTAACAAGACCTGATTTTTCTTGTAAAATATTAATAATTTCTTTGGTTGTTTTTTGAGAGAGAATAAATTTAATGTCTTCGTCAAAAGAGTTTTTGTAAGTTTCTGATTTTAAGGTTCTTTCAATGAGTCTGAAGCTATCTGTGGCTACTAAATTAACCACATCTTTTTTAAAGACAAAATAGATGCCTGAGATTTCAGGTCTGATTTGAGACAAGCTTGCAATGTCTACAACATCAACTAAACAATCTTTTAATTCTTGCGCATTCACTTCAATAAACTCTTCTTTTGAAAACTTGGGAATAATAGGAAAATCATCAGATGTGTATCCCTTTATTTGTGTTTTAAATGTTTTTGTTTTAATAAAAAGAGTGTCATTTTTTACTTCTATTTCTATTTTTTCATCGGAAATATTATTGATAACTTGAACTAATATTCTTGCAGGAATGGTAATCTTTCCCTCTTCTTCAGTTTTAGAAAGTCCCCACCATTCGATTCCTGTTTCAAGGTCTGTAGAGGATATTTTTAAGAAGTTTGGTAGAGCTTCTATAAGGAGATTGTTTAAGATAGGTAAGGTTAAGTTTTTTCCTGTTAACCTTTCTGTAAAACTTAATCCTTTTTTTAAATCTTGTGTTAAAATTGTTAGTTTCATAAGTTTAATATTTATTAATTATTCGCTGTAAATGCGTTGGAGTACCATTTCAACTTCTTGGCTAAATTTTTGGTTTTCAGCATACTCTCTTTCAATAAGCGAGCAAGAATGCATCACAGTTGTATGATCCTTTCCTCCAAACTTTCTTCCGATGGCAGAGTATGACAATTTTAATTCTTTTTTTAGTAAATACATTGATAATTGTCTTGGTCTTGAAAACTCTTTTTTTCTTGAGTTTACAAAAAGTTCTTGATTGTCTAAATTGTAAAAATCAAAAATAGTGTTGATGATTTTTTCAGGAGTGGTGATTTTTGTTTTTACACTAATAATGTTTTTTAATTGTTTTTTAATATCATCTAATGTGGCAGGCTTTTTTGTAATCTTTTCTGTAATAATGATTTTGTTTAAGGCTCCCTCTAATTCTCTTACGTTTTTTTGAATATTAGATGCAATGTATTCTAATGCTGATGACGAAAGATTAAAGTTTCTTTCTTCTGCTTTTTGTTTTAAGATAGCAATCCTTGTCTCTAAATCAGGCATGCCAATATCTGCAATCATCCCTCCTTCAAATCTTGATTTTAATCTGTCTGTTAAAGCTCCAATAGATCCTGGATGCTTATCAGATGACAAGATGATTTGTTTATTGTTTTGATAAAGAACATTAAAGATGTGAAAAAACTCTTCTTGTGTTTTTGTTTTTCCTGAGATGAATTGAATATCATCAATAATTAAAACATCAATTGATTTAAATTCTTTTTTAAGCTCTTCCACTTTATTCTCCCGAATACTATTAACAACATCTGTGATGAGTTTTTCAGCAGGAATATATCTAATCTTTTTATTCAAATGAAGGCTTCTTATTCTATTTCCAATACCTTGTATTAAATGAGTTTTTCCAAGTCCCACCCCTCCGTATACAAAAAGGGGGTTATAGACTTCTCCTGGGTTATCAATAATAGCCTCTCCTGCAGCGTGTGCCATTTCATTGAAGGGTCCAATGATTAAGTTTTTTAAATTGTATTTAGGGTTTAGATTTGTTTCCTCATCTTTTTCAAATTCAGAAAACCCTAACTGCTCTTCTTCTTTATTTATTTTAACGGTATTTGTAGAAAAGCTTTTCTTAAGAGGAGCGATAATATATTCAATATCTTTAATTGAAGAATCAACAGACCTGATTATTTTTAAAATATCTGTTTTGTATTTTTGTTCAAGCCATTCTTTACTAAAAGAATTTGGAACAGAAACTGTAAGCACGCCTTCCTCAAGATCAGAAATTCTTGTATTTGCAAACCAGGTTGCAAAGTTTGCAGAAGATACGTTTAACTTAATTTGTGCTAAAACTGATTGCCAGATTTGTTCTTGTGTCATAACTTTCATACATTATAGTATATGTGGAGAAAATTTAAAAGAGAGCTTAGGTTAGGCTTGTTTCTTAGGGGTGTGTAAAACATGTGGAAAACTTGTAAAGTGTTGATAAGTGTTGAGGCAAAATAGAAATGTCACATTCTAGCAAAATAGAAATGTCATAGTAACGCTTTTTGAGGTATGAAGTAATTATTAGAAGTAATTACTTAAAAATATGACTCAAAAGCAAATAATAACTATGACAAAACAAGAATTAGAGAGGCTCAGCATTATCAATAGCTTAATCAAAGGAACAATTAATGGACAAGAAGCAAGAAAACAATTAAGATTAAGCTTAAGGCAGGTTCAGAGATTAAAGGCAGAAGTAATCAAAAAGGGACCTTCTGGAATTATACATAGAAGCAGAGGAAGGAGTAGCAATAGAAAGTTCACCAAAGCTTTCAAGAATAAAGTAAAGTATTTATTGAAAACAAAGTATCACTACTTTACTCCAATAATGGCCACAGAACACCTTTTTACTGATTGTGGAATAAAGATTTCTAAGGAGACTGTAAGAAGGTGGATGACAGAAGAAGGCTTGTGGAAAATTAAAAAAAGAAAACAAAGAGGAGTCTACAGATCTCAAAGAGAAAGGAAAGACAATTATGGAGAAATGGAACAGTTTGACGGTTCTTATCACAAATGGATCCATGAACTAGACGAAGAACAGTGCCTTTTAGCATCAATAGATGACGCCACAGGAAAGATAACCCATGCTTGCTTTGAAAAGAATGAAGGAGTGCTTGCAGTTTTCAAGTTTTGGAAGAAGTACATTGAAATCAATGGCAAGCCATTATCAATATACTTAGATCGATTCAGCACATACAAAGTTAATCATAAGAATGCAGAGGATAATAAAGACATGATTACTCAGTTTGAAAGAGTATCAAAAGAGCTAGGAGTTACCTTAATTAAAGCAAACAGTCCTCAAGCCAAAGGGAGAATTGAAAGATTATGGAAAACCCTTCAAGTAAGGCTCATTCTTGAAATGAGACATCATAAAATCAAGAACATCAGGGAAGCCAATGTCTTTCTTAAAGAAGCATTCATTCCTTGGTTTAATAGCACCTACGCTGTTATTCCTAAGGATAAAGCAGACCTGCACAAGGAAAACAATGCAGATTTAAAGGCTGTGTTTTCCATAAAGAAAGAAAGGTCTGTTGGCAACGACTTTGTTGTTAGATACGAAAACAAGTATTATCAATTAGAAAAAGAACAGCCAGTCACTGTTCTTAAGAAAAGTAAGGTCATTATAGAGACAAGGATAACAGGAGAAATAAAGATAAAGCAAAGGGAAAAGTACTTAAACTTCTTTGTTTTACCTTCAAGGCCAGCAAAAGAAAAAGATTCAAAAATGCTTGCCTTGCCAGGCAGAAAAACAAGCCGGAAACCTCCTCAAAATCATCCTTGGAGAAGGTATAGAATAAAAGTAAGATAAGTCAATATGACATTTCTAAATTGCTCGCTGTATGACATTTCTATTTTGCTCTTACAGGACAAGTCTGAGTGTTGACAAAGAATTATGGATAAGTTAAAATTAAACTCAAGATCAATTTAAGAAACAAAATGTTAAAAGGAAACTTATTATTTTTTATTTGTTTGGGGTTGTTAATTGGTTATATATCTCTTGCATGGACAGAACCAAGTGGATCCCAGTTGCCAAATTTGTACAGTAATCCCATAAATATTGAAGGAGGGGTTCAAACAAAGTCAGGTAGCTTAACAATAGGTGGAGATTTCACTGTTTCAGGAAAATCAAATATTTGTCAGTTAGTAGCTGGAACGTGTCCTGCTGGCTATTATTCTTCGGATGGAAAAATGGATGAATATGGCACATACAGAATGTGCTGTAAAATTAATAATTAGTTTATAATATAATTAATATGGATAGAATAAAAAAAACATTCTTAATTGTACTTTTAATATTCCTTGCAAACTGCGTTATTTTTGCATGGATAGAGCCTCAAACTATGCCAACAGGTATGGTAACTCCCATTAACACTAGCTCGCAAGCTCAAACAAAGTCAGGTAGCTTAACAATAGGTGGAGATTTCAATGTTTCAGGAAAATCAAATATCTGCCAAATTGTTGCTTTTTCAGATTCAGGAACTCAAGCAAAATGTCCCGCAGGATATTATGTAACAGAAATGGTCGCCAGTACAGCTAGCGGTTATATGCTATGTTGTAAAGTCAATAACCCTTTAAAATAAAAGATGAGAACAATCACATTAGATACAAATATATACTCCTTACGATCCATCCTTAGCACATCCTTCGTTTTTTTAGACGATTACTATATTTTTTTAGATCAAACTGATAAAGAAAAAATTACAGTACAGATAAAATCCAAAGAGAAAAACGGAGATCTTGAAAAGGCTGTCAATGAGTTTAAAAATGAACTAATAAGCACAAATTTAAGATTAAAAATATCAGAGGAAAATAGAAAAATCAGGGAGTTGATTGTTTCCTCCGCACTTTATGGGAGGCCAACAGAAAAAACTCCTTTTAGAGATCCTGAAGGAATTTCCAAAACATGGGAGGAAAAACACAGAAGATTTGAAAAAGTTAATGACCCAGAAGGAATTTGTAAGGTATGGGAGGAAAAACACAGAGGATTTGAAAAAGTTAATGACCCAGAAGGAATTTCCAAAACCTGGCAAGAAAACCAGCACAGAAATCCGAACATTCATAAAGCCGTAAACAAAGGTTGTTCTATGGCAAATAAACCAGAGTATACAAATATGTTTAAAGAGCAAAAAGATGGAGATAAGAGCAAATAAAAAAATTTATAAGAGAAAAGGGATTAAGAAAACTATTGAAGCCTATAATCATTTAGGAAAAATAGATTTATCAGAAAACAAAAACTATTTTATTGTCAGTGCTAAGAACATTGATAAAGAAATTGAAGAAATATTTAAAGATGAATTTTGTAATTATTTATTGTTTGAAACATCAAAATGTCCTTAAATCTAAATGAAGTAAAAATAGATAATGAGAGCCTTGGTTTTTTCAGATTCAAGAAGCTAGGCAACGAATACTTGCTAACAAACGATGTAACTTACGTTTATTTAAGCGAGCAAGAGTTTAAAAAGTTCTTAGAAAACAAATTGAACAACGAAAGCTCTGCTTTTAAAGAACTAGCAAAAAAAGGTTTTCTTAAAAATCATTTTTCCAAAGAAAGAATTATTGAAAGATATTGCAAAAGATATCATTTTTTAAGAAATAGGGGAGTCAGTCTACATATAGTAGTTGTTACCAAAAGATGCAACCATCTGTGTGTTTACTGTCAAGCGGGTAGGGCAGAGTTTCAGGACAAAAAATATGATATGACAGAAGAAACAGCCAAGAAAACAGTTGATTTAATTTTTCAGACACCAGCTAGAAATATCACCATTGAGTTTCAGGGCGGAGAACCTTTGCTGAATTGGAATATAATTAAATTTATTATTGAATATGCAAAAACAAAGAATGAAATTTTTAAAAAGAATTTAAATTTCAGCTTAGTTACAAATCTTTCTCTGATGACAAAAGATAAATACATGTATTTGACAAATAATGGAATTAATTTATGCACTTCGTTGGATGGACCTGATCATGTACATAATAAAAATAGACCATTTTATGGACAAAAAAAAACTCACGATATAGTTGTTGGATGGATAGAAAAAATGAGAGAAGAAGAGAAGAAAAAAAAATTTCCCAAAAGAATTTCAGCACTACCAACTCTTACAAGGCATTCTTTAAAGCATATCGAAGAAGTGATAGATGAATATATTAAATATGATCTTGGCGTAATCCATTTAAGGCAACTCAGCTTTCTCGGCTGCTCATCTGGTGAAGAGAATAAAGACAAATTCGGATATAATGCCCAAGAATTTATTGATGCATGGAAGAAAGGAATGGACTACATCATTGAAAAGAACAGGGAAGGCGTAAGAATAGCAGAGAGAGGAGCCATGATTTTTCTCAAGAAAATACTAAAGGAAATAGATACAAACTTTTTAGATATAAGAAGTCCATGCGGGGCAGGAATAGGACAATTAGCTTATTTTTATGACGGAAATGTATATTGTTGTGATGAGGGGAGGATGGTTGAAAGCGATCTCTTCATATTAGCCAACGTTTATAAAAACAAATACGAAGATATTGCTGAATCCGAAAGAACAAAAACGCTCGTGACAGCATCAACTTTAGATAATTTCGCTTGTGACGAATGTGTATATAAAACATATTGCGGTATTTGCCCTGTTCTTAACTATGTTTTGTATAAAAACCTTTTCCCAAACATTAGGGCTACTGATAAATGCAAAATACATAGAGAAATGTTAGACTATCTTTTTACAAGAATGAAGGAACCAGACGTATTAGATATCTTTAAAAAATGGATAATAAATACATAAAATAATGTTTCACTTTCAATGGCATATAACCGAAAGATGTAATCTTCGTTGCACACATTGCTATGAAGAAAAAAAATTTATAGAAAAAGAATTAAAAACTTCTCAAGTTTTTGAAATATTAAACAAATATTATAAACAATTAAAGGATTGGGGGCTAGATAGAACACAAAACAGAATATCTTTCACAGGGGGCGAGCCTTTTATTAGAGAAGATTTTTGGCAAATTTTAGAAAATTGCTACAACCACCAAGAAAAAGTTACTTACGGCATTTTATCAAATGGAACCCTTATCACCGAAGAAACAGTAAGCAAACTTAAAGATTTAAACGTAGCATATGTACAAATCAGCTTAGAAGGATTAGAAGAAGTAAATGATGAAATAAGAGGGAGGGGTTCCTTTAAAAAGGCAGTCTCTGCATTAAGACTACTGACCAAGGGCCACATTTCAAATAGTATTTCCATGACAATTACAAATAAAAACCTCAAAGAAGTACCCAAAGTTATAAAACTAGCTAGAGAAATTGGTGTTGGTGGTCTTAGTGCGAGAAGACTAGTTCCTATTGGAATGGGAAAACAAATGGAAAAATTAATGATTGAACCACAAGATGTTAAAGAGTTTTTTAAGTATATGCAGAATGAGAGCAAAAAAGAAGGTCTACATGTTGGGGTAGGTTGTGAAGAAGGGCTATTAGCACAAGAAAATCATCTACCTAAAAATACTTGCAATGCAGGCTATTACAGTTTTTCAGTTCTTCCCAATGCCGATGTTTATCCTTGTAGAAGGTTGCCAATATATAGTGGGAATTTATTAGAAAATGATTTTGATGAAATCATGAAAAACAGTAGGGAATTAATAAAGTTAAGAGACTTTAATCAAATAAACAAAGATTGTCAGTCTTGTCCATATTTTAATGAATGTATGGGTGGCGCCAAATGCATAGCCAGTGCTTATTTTAAGGATCCTTTTGCTCCAGATCCTCAATGCTGGAGATTATTTAAAAAACTTCCCGATCCAAAACAGAAATTTAAAAAATATGAAAAAAAAGAATCAAGAGGTTTTAAATACTTATAATTATGAAAAATAAACTACCAAAAATTAAAAAAAATATTAATGATTTCTTAACAGAGGAAGAAGGGAGCATCAACAAAAAAAATGCCGCAAATCTAGCATTAACAGCTATCATTTTAGGGACAATTTTCTATGGTTCTTGCGTTGAAGCACATAACAGTTACTTAAAAAATGATTTGGAGGGAGGAGAGCATGTTTCTGGGCCTGGAATACACTCAATTCCATATCACACAAGCTATTTTCAAAATGCAGAAGAAAGTGGACTTCATGGATCTCACACAAATCATAACTCTTGTCACGCAAATCACGGTTCTTGTCATGACTCTTGTAATGGTCATACCTCCTCTCATAACTCTGGAGGACATGGTAACGAAGGCCATTTAAGTTGTCACTCCTCTAGAGGAGTTCATGAATCCCATACAGCCTGTCATTGGAATAATGAATCACATGTATCTTGTCATACATCTCATAACGCCCATAGTCAGTGTTATCCCTATGGGGAGCCCGTAGAACATTCTTCATGCCATGAGAGTCATTTTAACAATTCACACGGCTCTCATAGCTCTTGCCATGACTCTCATAGCTCTTGCCATGACTCTCATAGCTCTTGCCATGACTCTCATAGTTCCTGTCACTCTTCTTGTCATGGTTCTCATGGCTCCTGCCACAATGCTTGCCACGCTTCCTGTCATGGTTCTCACAATGCTTGCCACGCTTCCTGTCATGGTTCTCACAATGCTTGTCATGCCTCCCATGGCTCCTGCCACAATGCTTGTCATGGTTCATGTTGGTAATATATAATAATAAGTTATTAAAAAAATAAAAATATGAATAAAAAAAATATGCCCTTTATAATTCTTATCATACTATTTGCTTTTGCATTATTTCTTCTTTTGAAAGAGGTTAAAATCTTTAAAAGAGGATCTTTCCAGCAAATAGAAAAGTATATTCAAAACAGAGAGTATGACAAAGCAAAAAGAGCTTACTTAGAACAAATAGAAATAAGTGATGGAAAAGAAAAATTAGAAGCAGAATTCAATCTAGCAAAGCTTTATTATACGAATAGGCAATTAGTTGAAGCAGATCTCCTTTTTCAAAAATTATATAATTCTGCAAAAGAAGATAGCAATATTTACGACAATACAGCAATTTATTTGGTTATGTTGGCAGAAAGCAAAGGGGATTGCGATTTGGCAATAGATTATATCTTAAGAATCAAGGAACTAAGACCACACATCACACCTGAGAGTAATGCTTTTTATGGCAACATTCCATTAGTTTTATCAAGGTGTTATTTAAAGGATGGAAACGAGAAAAAAGCAAAAACCATTTTAGAGGATTATTTTAGTAAGGAAGTGGATACAAAAACAAGAACAAGAGCTCTTATACAAATGGGAAAGAATTTTTTAGAATTAGGAGGTTATGATGAGGCCATAAAATATTTTCAAGAAAAAAGGGTTAATGAGGGATTAATCGATATACAAAAAAAAGAATTAAATCATTTTTTATGCATGGCTAATCTAGGGAAAAAGAATTATGATAAAATAACAGAAATCTCAAGTTTTGAAACTTTCTTTCAGGGAGACATAGAAAGCCTAGGTTATGCTTTTTATAGCTCAGCTATAGCGGACATCAAGCAAAATAGACTAGAAGAAGGCAGAGAGAAATTAAACAAAATTTACGCAACAATATTAGGAAGACTTGATATAAAGGAGTCTTATAAATTCCATTATCTAAATTTTTTAAGATATTATGGACTAGGATTAGTAGATGTAGTTGAGCTAAAGTATGAAAATGCAGAAAAGAACTTTATGCAAATAATTGAAATTTATGAAGAAATCTCTAGTACAAGATACAATTCTTTTATAGAAAAAAATAATTTTACTTTCTTAAATCTTTTAGCCCATTACGAATTAGCAAAACTTAATTATAAAGTTATGGGAAATATCCAAGAAGCACAAGAAAGGATCAGTAAAGCATCAGATATAATTGATAGTTTGACAGAGCAAGAAAAAAGAATAATTGGAGCAAAAGAGATCGGAAACGAAGGCTCAATTATAGAAAAAATAAACAAATATAAGCTAGAATTAAATGAGAATTGATATTAAAACTAATTTTCAATGTAATAATTGTTGTAAATTTTGTATCCAAGGAGATAAGCGACTTCATAAACCCAATAAGACAACAGAAGAAATTAAGCAAATACTAAAAGAGAATAGCGATGAGTCATGCGGGGTAGTTTTTACTGGCGGAGAAGTTACTATTAGGAAAGATATTTTCGAGATAGTCTCTTTTGCAAAAAAATGCAGATATAAATCAATACAGATCCAATCAAACGGAAGAATGTTTTTTTATATGGATTTTTGTAAAAGACTAATTGATGCGGGCGTTAGTGAATTTGCTCCTGCTATTCATGGTTCAACAAAAAAAATGCATGATGGGCTAACTAGGGCAGAGGGAAGTTTTGAACAAACATTGCAAGGGATTTTAAATCTAAAAAAACTTAAGCAAAGAATAATTACAAATACTGTAATTACAAGAATTAATTATAAAGATCTTCCCAATATCGCAAAATTATTAACTGAGATCGGCGTAAACCAATATCAATTTGCATTTATGCATATAAATAATATTATTCAAGAAGATAAAGCAATGGTTGAGGAGCTTGTACCTCGTTATAAGGAGGTTAAACTGCTTGTAGAGCAAGGACTTCAAGTAGGAATAGACGGGGGGCTATTAACTATGGTAGAAGCATTTCCTTATTGCACATTAAATAAAGAATATCATAAACATATCGCAGAGAATTTTATTCCAGAAACTTATATCTTTGAAGATAGTAAAAAAACTAATTTCAAAAAAATGAAAAAGCAAGGAGCAAAGTTAAAAGGAGAATCCTGTAAAGAGTGTAGGTTTTACAAAAAATGCGAAGGGCCATGGTCTGATTACGCCGAATTATTTGGATTCAATGAATTTAAACCAATAAAAAAATGAAGGAATTAGATATTAAATTAGGTTATGCTTGTAACAATAATTGTTTATTCTGTCTTAATAAAGATAAGCGGTCTTTTTTTCACACAACTGAGAATTTAAAAAAGCATATAAAAAGTTCTGCCCTCAAAGGTTGTAAGAAGTTAATAGTCTCAGGAGGAGAACCACTAATTTATAATAACTTTTTTGAGATTTTATTATACGCCAAGGAATGCAAAATTCCACTTTGTGAAATTCAAACCAACGGGAGAGCTCTTTTTTATGAAAATTATGTAAAAGAAATTCAAACCATTTATCCAAATATCAGCTTCTTGGTTTCTTTCCACTACCCAACCAATAAAATGTATCAACAATATTCGCAAAGCAATGGATTTTTTCAGGTTCTAAAAGGACTTGAAAATCTTAATAAGTTTAACTTGAAATTCACCATTAATATAGTGCTTTTCAAAGGAAATATTTATTATTTAAAAGAAATCCTAAAAACATTAGATGAAGCAAAGTGTAAAAATATTCAATTTAGATTCATTGATGGAGGTAATGTCTTAGAACAGTTTTACGATTTTGTTCCACGTATGAAAGATGCTGTAAAGCAAGTAAAAGAATGTATTGAAGATTATTCCGACAAAAGTATTTACATTCATGAAATACCATTTTGTGTTTTAGGCAAAAAAATGATTAAATATAGTTCTCCAGAAACTAATAAAAATAGAGAAAATCTTAACGCGAATAAAATAATCCTTAACTCTCCAGAAATAATGGAACAGCAGTTTGTTTTTCCTAATTGCGATAACTGTATACATAGGGAGCAGTGTAAAGGAGTCCGAAAAACATATTTTAATATGTATGGAAGTAATGAGATTAACCCAATTATAAATAAAAATTAAAATTTTATGACAAATGAGTATATTATAACTTACAAAAGTTTTGAGCATTATGAAGTTCTAGGATGGGTAAGAGCCGAAACCCTTGAAGAAGCAAAAATTAAAGCTAGTAAAGAACTTGAAAGAGAGATTAGAAAGTATGGGGTAATAGATGCCATGATTGCAGAATGGAGAAATGCTGATAACATTCACTTTTAATTATGCCAACTTTTCAAATCTGGAATAAATGTAATAACAATTGCCAAATGTGTACAAATCCATTGTGGTTAAATTCTGATGAAGTTTCTCACTTGCATACTTTTGAATACAAAATAAAGGAGATTAAAAAGGGTGTTAAAAAAGAAGGAGACATGATTCAACTTACAGGAGGAGAACCAACAATTCATCCCGAATTTTTTAAATTGTTCTTTTGGGCTAGGGAGAATTATCCAAAGCTAAGAATATACTTAATTACAAACGGAAGAATGTTCTTCTATGAAGATTTTACGAAAAGGGTATTAATAGCTGATAGGCTTACGATCCAAGTTTCTCTTTTGGCACATAAAAAAGAAATACATGATAAAATTACAGGCGTTCCGAAAAGTCATGATCAGGTAGTGCAAGGCATTAGAAATATTTTGAAGTATAAAAAGGATGGACAAAAACTTGAAATAAGGGTTGTCTTAACAAAAATAAACTTCTCCTTTTTAAATGAAATATTAGGCTTCGTTTATAATGAATTCAAGGGGGTTGACTCAGTTACGATTATCTTTCCTGAGATTGAAGGGAAATGTGCTATTAATTTTGATAAAATAGGATTAATGCACTCGGATGTAAGAGATCTCGTTGATAAAGTTATCCCAAAATGGGTTAGCAAAATAGAGGATCTTAGACTATATCATTTCCCCTTGTGTCAGATAGGCTCTCATTTGTGGAAGTATGTTTACAGAACATTACCTCCAGAAGAGGTAGCTTATATAAAAAAATGTAATGATTGTAAGTATAGAGATTATTGTTTGGGAATCCATAAAGGGTATTTAGAAAAAATAGGAGATCATGAATTTATGCCAATCAAAGAAGATATTCTAATTAAGATGGGGAATGATTTTAAACGCCCAATAATATGACCTCATTGCTTTTCGATATCGTGTTTCTAGTACCAATTTTAATAATTGGTATTTTGTGCATCATCACAGATTCAAAACACAGGAAAATATATAATAAAGTCATTTTATGCGGCTTTTTATATGGATTCATCGCTTTTTTATCTTTTTTATTTTATGACTTTAATCATGATTATTTAATAAAAGTAGTTATTAACTTTATTATTGCCGTAGTAGTGTCATTTACCTTATGGTCTTATAACTGCTGGTCTGCAGGAGACGCCAAGCTATTCTCTTTGATTTCTTTTTTACTCCCTCTAAGTTTTTATGAAAATTCAAATTATCCCTTTTTTCCAAGTTTTAATATACTTATTAATCTATTTATTCCAGTTATAATTATGGGGCTTTGCCTAAGTTTAAGAAAGTTTTTAAAGGAAAAGCAGAAAGGGAAGGTTATGCAATTTTTTATTAATTCCTTTTATAGCTTTTTCAAATTTTCCTTTATATATATATTAATATTTTTAATAGCTCAAAAAGTCTTTATAGAATTCAGGCAGAATGCCTTACTATTTGATGTTTTATATGTTATTATTGTATTTTCACTAATTCCATACATTCGAAAATTTTTAAGCAAAAGGTTTTTTCTAAATTATATCATAATATTTCTTACAATAGCATATAGTCTTTTTTCGGTTTTAAATGGTTATGAGGAATTAGTAGAAAACGTGCTTTTTAAAGTTTATCTCATTTTGGGAGCAATTTTTTTAGTAAGAACAGTTCTTTTTAATTATATCAAGCAAGAAGAATCTAATAAAAATCTCCCAAGAGAAGAACTTGCATTTTCTTTATTTTTTTTCGTTAGTATCATTATAACTATTTTGTTAAAAGGATCGCTTTTAACGCTCATTATGTAATTATGAAAAATTTAAAAATTATAACAACTTCAGATTGTAATAATAAGTGCATTTTTTGTATTTTTAGAAAAATCAGAAAAAAAAGAAATAAATTAACAATTCCTAGTGCGAAGTTAGTCATGGGTCAATGTAAAAAGAAAGGGTTCGATAGAATTTTTTTTACAGGAGGAGAACCAACTTTATACCCTGCCCTTGAGGAACTAATTAAATATGCCCATGAATTAAAGTATGGATACATATTAGTTGGAAGCAATGGTCTTAATTTTAAAAATATAGAATATTGTAAAAAATTAATAAAATACGGAAAATGTGAATTTGCTATTTCTATTCATTCCTTAGACTATATGGTCAATAATTATTTAGTTCAGAACAACGAACATTTTTCGAGTGCAATTCAAGGACTCCTTAATTTGAAAAAATTAGAAGCAAGTATCACAGTTAGAATCCTAGTAACACGTATGAATTTTAAAGAGCTACTAGACCTTTCTTTGTTTTTAAATAAAAATAAAGTTAAGAAAATACAATTTCAATTTTATTGTATGGCAGAAACTAGAGACAAACAAGAAAGGAATTTGGTTGTAAGAGTATCCGAAATAGAACCATATATTGAGGCGGCGATGACTTTTTGTATTAAGAACAATCAGGAATTCAATTTACTAAATTTCCCTTTTTGTTTTTTAAAAAAATACAACCGCTATAATTGCGATAATTTAGAATTTGAGGAGGTGTCTTCTTTTGATGGTGAAGAATTTTGTGATTGCAAAGAACAAATCAAGAACTTAAAAGTTAAAAATAAAAAATGCGAAGACTGCCCTCATAATTATATTTGTGGGGGTGTTTGGAAATATTACATTGATTTATTTGGGTGGGATGAATTTTGTCAATAGCAAGTATAAAGCCTTTCCCAAAAGTCAAACACTAAATCCATTGTACTATTCAATGTGATCAAATTAAAAAGAATTTACAATAAAGCAGAAAAAGATGATGGCTTCCGAGTCTTAGTTGATAGACTTTGGCCAAGGGGAGTTTCAAAAGAAGAGGCTAAGCTTGGTTTATGGCTAAAAGAAATTGCACCTTCAAATGATTTAAGAGAATGGTTTCATCATGATCCTAAAAAGTGGAAAGAATTCAAAGAAAAGTACAAAAAAGAAGTTTTAGAAAACAAAC
>JBAYXY010000003.1:0-22428 GCA_041673285.1 Minisyncoccota bacterium | reverse complement strand
TCACTTTTCCATTTCTTGCTTTTATCTCCTCAATATTTGAAACCATTTTATCATAAACAGAACCTTTGGTACAAATAGCAAAAGTAGGACAATTTTTATCTATCAAAGCAAGCGGACCATGTTTTAACTCTCCCCCAGCCACTCCTTCTGCATGGATATAGGAAATCTCTTTTAACTTCAAAGCTCCTTCAAGCGAAATTGGATAATTAAACTTTCTTCCAATAAACCAAAAGTTCTTAAAATGAGCATACTTGTTAGCAATCTCCTGTATCTCTTTAAACTTGCTTAAAACTAATTCCCCTTTTTCAGGCAAACTCTTTAACTCTTTAATAATTTCTCCTGCTTGTTTCTGACTTAATCCTCGCTGTCTTCCTAAAAAAATTGCCATCATTAAAAGCACTGTTAACTGTCCCATAAATGCCTTTGTTGATGCTACAGCAATTTCTGGTCCACATCTTGTGTAAACACCCCCTTCTGTTTCTCTTGTTTGAGTAGACCCAATCACATTAGTAACACCTAATGCCAAAACTCCTGCCTCTTTCATTTTTTTAATACATGCCAGATTATCCGCTGTTTCTCCAGACTGAGAAACAAATATAGAGGCATAATCTCTTCCTAATCTAACATTTCTATAACGAATTTCAGAAGCCATATGTGCTTCAGCATCTATTCCAGCAATCTCCTCCATTAAATATTCTCCTGTTTTAGCAGCATGATAACCAGTCCCACAGCCAATTAAATAAACTTTACTTGCATTTTTTAATCTTTCTTTAGAAAGTTCAAGTCCTCCTAACTTAACATCACTTTCAAGTAATCTTCCTTGTGTAGCAGTTTTAATTACACTTGCTTCTTCCATTATTTCCTTTAACATAAAATGTTCATAATCGCCTTTACTGATCGCATCATTTTCCCAGTCTATTATTTCAACCTTTTTCTCTTTCAAAATCATATACCCATCTTTTTTTAAAACAGCAATCTCATGATCATCAAGTGTTACTATTTTTTTAGTATAATCTATAATTGCAGAAGCATCAGAAGATGCAATATAGCCATGCTCACATATTCCCAAAATAATTGGAGAAGACAACTTTGCAACCACTATCTTCTGATCGTCTTTTTTAGAAATCACAGCAATTCCATAACTTCCAATCACTTTTTTTAAAGCTTGCTTCACAGCACTTTCTAAATTCCCTTTAAACTCCTCTGATATTAAATGGCAAATCACTTCTGTGTCAGTCTCTGAGCTAAACTTATGCCCTTTTTCAATAAGTTCCTCTTTAAGCTCTTTGTAGTTTTCAATAATTCCGTTATGAACAACATAAAAACCATTATACTCTTGTGGGTGAGCATTCTTCTCTGACACCTCACCAATTGAGCTCCAACGGTTATGCCCAATACCTAAATTAGAAGTATACACATTTCCTTCTTTTTCATCTGAAACTCCTCCCACTTTTCTTTTTAAAATAATATTCTCCTTTTCAAAAACACAATACCCATAAGAATCATACCCCCTATACTCTAGTTTCTTTAACCCATTTATAATAATCGGATGAGCCTCTTTTTTACCTATATAACCAATAATTCCACACATAAATTTAAATCACAATATTTATTAATTTAGGAGGAACAAAAATTATCTTTTTAACCTCCTTCTCTTTTAACCACTTTTGAACCTTTTCACTTTTAAGAGCAATCTTCTCTAAATCCCCTTTTGAAAGATTTGCATTAACCTCTATCTTATCTCTCACCTTTCCATTTACTTGAACAATTAATTCCATCACATCTTCAATCATTAACTTGCTGTCATATGCAGGCCATTTCTCTAAACTAATAAAAGTTTCATTCCCTAGAATATTCCACAACTCTTCTGCCATATGTGGTGCAAATGGATAAAACAATTTTAAAACAGTTTCCATTGTTTTTAAAGAAACTTCTGTTTTTCTTTTTTCTACAAAATTTAAAAACTCCATAAAAAAAGCAATCGCCGTATTAAACTTCATTTCCTCTAAATCCTCTTCTACTTTTTTAATTAAAATGTTCTCTTCTCTTAAAATATTTTCTGAAGACTCAAACTTATTCTCTTTGCACTCAATACAAAAATTCCAAAATCTATTTAAAAACCTAGAAACCCCTTTTACCCCTTGCATATTCCAAGAAATTGCATCAAAAAATGGACCCATAAACATTTCATAAACCCTTAAAGTATCCACTCCAAATTCATTAATGATTTCCTCTGAAGAAACCGTGTTTCCTTTTGACTTACTCATCTTCTGACCATCATGAGCTAGAATAAGACCCACATTTCTTAACTTTTTAAAAGGCTCTTTTTCTGAAACTACACCAATATCGTATAAAAATTTATGCCAAAATCTTGAATATAAAAGATGCAAAACAGCATGTTCTGCTCCTCCAACATATAAATCAACAGGCATAAAATGTTTCTCATCTTTCTTGTTCACAATCTCTTTCTCATTTTTAGGATCAATAAATCTTAAATAATAAAAACACGAACCTGCCCATTGAGGCATTGTATTTGTTTCTCTTTTTGCGTCTTCGTTACATATCGGACATTTAACATTTATCCATTCCGCTATATTCGCCAAAGGCGACTCTCCTGTATTCGTTGGTTCATAATTTAAAACTTTAGGAAGTTTTAAAGGAAGTTCCTTTATAGAAACAGGAACAATTCCACATTTAGGACAATGAATTAAAGGGATCGGCTCTCCCCAATATCTTTGACGAGAAAAAATCCAATCTCTTAATTTATACTTCACCACCTTTTTAGCTTTTAAAAAATCAACGATCTTCTCTTTTGCTAAACTAGATTCCATTCCATTAAAATCCCCTGAATTCACAAGCACACCTTCGCCTGTATAAGCTTCTTTTAAAATATCTCCACCTTTAACAACTTCTAAAACATCTAAATTAAATCCTTTAGCAAATTCATAATCCCTTTCATCATGTGCAGGAACTGCCATCACCGCACCTGTTCCATAATGAGCTAATACATAGTCTGCAACAAAAACTGGAATCTTTTTACCATTAGCAGGATTCAAAGCCATCACGCCTAATAATTGAACCCCTGTTTTTTCTTTCACTTCCGCTATTCTTTCTCTTTCAGTTTTTAACTTCGTTTTCTCTAAATAATCTTCAAGTTCTTTTTTATTCTCTATTCTTTCTTTCAATTTTAAAACTAATTCATTTTCAGGAGCTAATACAACATATGTACACCCAAACAAAGTATCAGGCCTTGTTGTAAAAACTTTTAATTCTTCATCTTCAATTTTAAAAGAAATCTCCGCTCCCTCTGATTTTCCAATCCAATTCTTCTGCATCTCCTTTATCTCCGCCCCCCAATCTAAATCATCTAAATCATTTAAAAGTCTTTCTGCATATTTCGTAATCCTTAAAACCCATTGCCTTAATTTCTTTTGTTTTACTAGTGTGCCACATCTTTCACAAGCACCAGCAACAACTTCCTCATTAGCAAGTCCTGTTTTACATGACGGACACCAATTAATTGGCATATTGGCTTCATAAGCTAAACCTTTTTCAAACATTTTTAAAAATATCCATTGCGTCCACTTGTAATAATTTGGATCCGTTGTATCAATCTCTTTTGACCAATCATAAGAAAGGCCTGCATCCTTCATTTGCTTCTTAATATTTTCAATATTTTGTTTTGTTACTATCTCAGGATGAGTTCCTGTTTTAATCGCATAATTCTCTGCTGGAAGACCAAAAGCATCCCAGCCCATTGGATGCAATACATTAAATCCTTGCATTCTTCTATACCTTGATAAAATATCTGTTGCCACATAGCCTTTAAAGTGTCCCACATGAAGGCCAGCCCCCGAAGGATAAGGAAACATATCTAAGATATAGCATTTAGGTTTTAGCGAATCTTCTTCTGTTTTAAAAATATTACTTTCCTCCCACTTAACTTGCCATTTCTTTTCAAAACTTTTTGGTTCATATTTCATATGTAGAGCATAACAAAAAAAAATGTATTCGTAAATAAAAAGTTTAAAGGAAAAAGTCCTTTAAACCAATCCCTCAAGGAATGTGTAAGCTTCCCAAACCTTTTTTAAAACAAGACCGTATTCCTTGTCATAGAAGGCTCTCACGATTTCTCGATTAATCTTTTTTGCAAGATTAACCTCCTTTTTTTTAGCCTCCTCAAAAGGTTCGATCTTATATCTCACCTTATAGAGTTCATTCTGAACTCCATACTTTGCCCTTAGGGCAATGTAATAGCTCGTCATCTACTTTCAAACTAACACAAACTTAGAAAAAATAAAAGCCCATTTCTACCGAATAAGGAGCACACTCAACCTCATATATCATCCAAGAACCATCTATTTTTTCTAAATAAACAAGCACATAAAGCCAAGGAGCAGGAACTTCTTCAAGAGGACGTTCCATTCGGCTTGCATACTCTATCACAGCAAAATCTCCTATATGAGATATTTTCTCAAACTCTCTAATTCCTGGAATATCTTGAGCACATAATAAAAGATCGGCTGAGTGCTGATTTTCATGTTTTTCAAACAAAGCCTCTGTTAAAAACTCTTCTCTAGGGTCTCCTGTATCCAAACCCTTAAATAACCCCCCTACGATAATCTATGTAAGCCTCATAAAACGCTTCTGTAAATTCCAAAGGGTCCTCAATCTCCCTCAAACTTTTTTTAGTTTGAACCACTTCCTCCTCAATCACAATTTCGCTTTCTTTGGGATAGAGAAAATAAGCAAGGAGAGCTATTCCTAAAATTGCTAATATTATAATAACTACTTTGTTGATTCTCATAATTTCATTTAATTATTATCTTCAATATCATTATACTTACAACCCTTTAAAAAATCAATTATTAGCTAACGCTTGCAATCTTTCGTTGTATTCTTCCTTGGAAAGAGTTCCTTTGTTTAACAGAGAATCTAAACCTGCAATGTAGTTTTGTTTGATTTGAGCGGAGGAGAGGCCTATATTATAAAAATGAATATCGTCAATCATTCCCTTGAAGAAAAGAGTGTTTAAATAGCCTAATGCGCCAATCACAGCTTTATTAGTACTACTCGAAGTATGAACAATTTGGCCAGGACAGTTTGTCCCTAGTCCTGCCTCCTTTCCATTTTGATAAAACCTAACCGTTGTTCCATCATATGAACCGACTAAGTAAACCCACTGATTAGAAAGAGTATTTCCAGCAGGACTATCACACCTGCCACTGTCACCTACATTTTTAAAGATTATAAATCGGTTATGGTCTAAATGATAACCAGTGGCTCCCGCCCCTCCTTGTGCTCCACGGGAAAAAAGTCTTCTATCACTAGAGTCAGGAAAACGATACATCCATAATGCAATCGTAACCGTTTTTGGTGTTAAACTAGGGTTTGGTATTGATGCATTTCCTAAATCAATATAATCATCTGTTCCATCAAACTTCAAACAAGTCCCATAAACACATTCTTCTGCTGGCTGTAATTGAGGAAGATTTTGAGCCCCTTCTGTTCCCATTAAAGTTCCATGATTGCTTCCCCAAGTATCTTCTCCTAGCTTTTCTGGATTATCAAACGTCCACTCCGAAACCAAATTAAACAACAACTCGTTTTGCACAGTAGACGAGAACGCTTGTGCTTTCGCAAAGTTCGCTTTCTCAATGAAAGAAGAAGTAGCAATGACGACTAGTCCTGAAAGGATGCCAATAATAACAATAACGACTAGAAGTTCAATAAGTGTAAATGACTGTGTGTGTGTGTGTGTGTGTGTGTGTGTGTGTGTGTGTGGTACCATATAGCTTTGTAAGTTTCATGGTTTTTTTAATTTAATTAATTATTGTCTTAATTATACTTTATGTTTTAAAAAAAATCAAACAAACTTTTTTGAAATCTCAAGAACTTTTTTAATCGTCTCTTTCTCGTTTTCTATTTCCCTGTTTCTCATAATAAACTTACCATTACACATCACGTCTTGAACACATTCACTATTCGCAGAATAAACTAAATTAGAAATAAAGTTGTAGTCTGACGCAAAGTATGTTTTTTCAAGATCAACAAAAATCAAATCCGCCAAATACCCCTCTTCTACTCTCCCCACCTTCTTAAAAAGTGCCTTTCCTCCATTTTCTGTAGCAATTTTAAACATATCCTCTGCCCTTGAAGACTCAGGATCAATATTGTTTATTTTCTGAAGTAATGCCCCCATCTTCATCTCCTCAAACATATCTAAATTATTATTCGAAGCCACACCATCTCCTCCCAAACACACATTAATTCCTTTTTCTTTGATATAGTCAAATCTAAAAACTCCAGAAGCTAGTTTCATATTAGAACAAGGATTGTAAACAAGAGAACACCCCTTCTCTTTTAAAATCTCAATCTCTTCATTGTTTAACCAAATTGAATGTGCAAACACACATCTTTCGTTTAAAAACCCTATCTCATTTAAATAATGCACTGGTCTTTTTCCATATTTCTCTATTGCATCCTGAACCTCTTTTTGAGTCTCTGACAAGTGCATATGAATTAACATGTTTTTCTTTTCTGCCATCTCTTTTACCCATTTTAAAACTTTCAAAGAAGTTGTGTAAATCGCATGTGGTGCTAATGCAAAATCAATCAATTCTGTATTTTTAGGAATCTCAAACTGCTTTACTTCTTCAAAATTAGAATCATCTATTGAAATGCCAACAACCGCTCTCACTCCCATCTCCTCAATCGCTTTTATCGTTGAAGAAAATCCCTTTAAAAAATACATTTCATTTAAAAAAGTTGTTCCTGATTTTATCATTTCCATTAAAGCTAATTTTGCTCCAAAATAGATATCTTCTTCTGTTAACTTTTCTTCCGCAGGTATAATTCTATTAAATAGCCACTCATTCAAGCAAAGATCATCTGCAATTCCTCTAAAAACTGTCATTCCTAAATGTGTATGACCATTAACAAATGATGGAAGCACTGCAAACTTACCTTTATAATCAATCACTTCAAAATCTGAACTCTCAATCTTATCTCCAATCTTTTTAATCTTATTCCCCTCAATTAAAATATCTTTTATTTGATTTTTAAAAACAACATTCTTAATTAACATATCTTAAATAATTTTAAAGTATTATTATAAACAACGGTTGTAATGTCCTCACCTTTTAATTCATTTATCTTTTCCATTACAAATTTAACCCCCAAAGGATTGTTTCTTCTTTCATAAAACAAAGGAGGCGTTAAATAAGGACAATCTGTTTCAATTAAAATCCTCTCATTAGGAGTTTTTCTAATCACTTCATCTAAATCAGTTTTAAATATCATTCCATTAAATCCAATATAAAAACCTAAATCTAAAAATCTTTTTAAATCATCTAAGCCTCCAGTAAAACAATGTAAAACTCCTTTCACTTTTCTCTTTTTTAAAATATTATAAACATCTAAAAAAGCATTCCTTGAATGAATGATCATTGGCAAATCATTTTCCTTAGCAAAAATAGCTTGCTCTAAAAAAAGCTCCTTTTGTTTTTCTTTTGATATATTATAAAAATAATCTAACCCTATTTCCCCAATTGCAACCACTTTTTTACTTTTTAAAAGTTCTTTAAACTTAGTTTTTTCAAACTTTTCCTTTTCAGCATAAAGCGGGTGCACTCCAATCGAAGCATAAACAGAAGAAGCATATTTTTCTGCTATACTAACTGCAATCTTAGAATCTAAAAAAGTAGTTCCCACATTTATCATTGAAACCTTATTCAAAAGACAATTCTCTATCACGTCAAATCTGTCTTTTTCAAAATCAGCAAAATTCAAATGTGCATGTGTATCTATATAATTATCCATATTCATTCAGTCTTGGAAAAAGCATTTCTTTTTTAATTACATCAATCTTACTCTCATCCTCTCCTAAAAAACTTAATATCTTTTCTGAAGTCTCTGGCAAGAACACATCAAGCATTAAAGCAATTTTCCTTAATGCATAAACTAATTTAGAAAATATTAAAACAAGCTCCTTTCTATCAGTTACCTCCCAAGGCTTTTTCTCTTCAATATATTTATCTAAAAATCTTTGCATCTCCCAAATAATATTTATACTTTCATTAAATTCAAAATCATTTAAATGCTTTTCATATTTTAAAACATATTTTTTAATTTCTTCTTTAAAACTAAAATCAACTACTATCGTACTTCCTTTCAAATCCTTTTTTTCAATCATTGTTAAAATCCTTGAAACCAAATTCCCAAGTCCTGATGACAAATCTGCATGATACTTTTTCTCAAATTTCTCATATGAGAAATCCCCATCAGCCGTTGTTTTAAATTCACTCAAAAGAAAATACCTTAAAGGGTCTCTCCCATATCTCAAAACTAAATCAAAAGGGTCAATTACATTTGAAATTGTTTTACTCATTTTCTCTCCATCAACCGTAATAAATCCATGCGTTACTATTTTCTTAGGCAATTTAAAATTAAGAGCTAAAAGTATTCCTATAAAGTAAACAGCGTGAAATCTCACAATGTCTTTTCCAATAATGTGAATCACATCTCCATTTATCCAAAACTTGTCAAAATCTTCTTTACTCAAGGCTGTCATATAATTAGCCAGCGCATCAAACCAAACCCAGATTTTCTGATTAGGATCATTAGGCACATCAATTCCCCAACCCTTAGCTCTTTCACTTGTTCTTGAAATACAAAAATCTTGAAGCCCTGATTTAATAAAATTCAAGATTTCATTTTTCCTTGCCTGAGGAATAATTTGAACCTCATCCTTTTCAATTAAATCTAATATTTTATCTTGATATTTACTTAATTTAAAAAAATAATTTTCTTCCTCTATTTCCTCTAACTCCGTTTTATGAATCGGACATTTCAAATCATCTTCTTTGTAGTACTCTTCGCAAGAAACACAATAAAGCCCTTTATAATTCTTTTTATAAATATCTTTTTTAGCTAGCTTCCATAATTTTTGAACTCCTTTAACATGCCTTTCCTCCGTTGTCCTTATAAAATCATTATAAGATAAATTCAAAGCTGTTTTTAATTCTTGAAACTTTAAGGAATTCTTTAAAACAAATTCTTCAGTTGATACTCCTGCTTTTTCAGCCGCCCTTACATTCTTTAAACTATTCTCATCTGTTCCTGTTAAAAAATAAACCGCATGCTTTTTTCGCAAATGTCTTGCATAAACATCTGCATATATTTTTTCAAGCGCATGTCCTAAATGAGGAGCTCCATTTACATAGTCAATTGCAGTTGTTACTAACTTATTTTTCATATTTTCATCTTTTAATTATTAAAACAAATTCACCTTTTTCTTTAATCTCAATTTCACTAATTTTCCCATAATAAATTGTCTCAAACTTTTTTGTTAATTCCCTTCCAATAATACAATCAAAATCCTCAAACTCGCTTAACTCTTTTAAAGTTTTTTTAATCCTATGCGGTGACTCATACAAAACAACAGGATACTTAGCATTAAAAACTTCTTCAAAAAACTTTTTCCTTTTTTTAATTGCAGGAGGAAAACCCATAAAAACAAACTTATTCATAGGAATATCAGCAACACTGATTATAGCAGTTAAAGCAGAGACTCCAGGAATCGGAACAATTTCCACATCCTCTTTAAATCTTTCAACTAATTTAAAACCAGGGTCTGAAATATTTGGAGTTCCTGCATCTGAGACAAAAGCTAAATCATTCTCTTTCAACAATTTTTCAATCAATTTAAACTTCTCTTCTTTTGCATGTTCATCAAAACGAATAATCTCTTTAGAAATACCATAACTACTTAAAAGCTTTTTAGTAACTCTTGTATCCTCTGCTAAAATAATAGAAACACTTTCCAAAACTTCTTTGCCTCGAAATGTCATATCTTTTAAATTACCAATCGGTGTTGAAACAATATATAACATTATTTTATTCTTCTTACCTTTTCTTTTTTATCTTCAAAATATCTTAAAGTAAATTCATATAATATTCCAGCAATCGGAATAATAAAAATAGCACCCAAAACCCCACCTAGTGTTGCACCCACTAAAACTGAAACCAAAACTAAAACAGGAGGAATTCCAATCATTCTTTTTGTTAAAATAGGAATTAAAACATTTCCCTCAATTTGCTGAATTATTGTAAAGAAAATAAGAACAAGAATTGCTTTTAACCCTGAATCAAACGCAGCAAAAAACATCATTAAAACACAAGCAATAATTGGACCAATAATTGGAATAATATTAGAAACAAAAGCAATTAAACTTAAAGAGACTGCATATCTAATTTTAAAAATAGATAAAAATATTAAAGTTCCTACACCTATAAAAATAGAGGACACTATTTTAGCATTAAAATAACCAACAACTTGTCTTTGACTTTCAGTAAATGAAGACAAAACCTTTTTTTCTGTTTCTTCCTTTATCGCAAAAACTCTTGCAAAATTTATGGGAAACTCTTTTTCAATTGATAAAAAAATAGCTAATGTCAGGATTGTTACAAAGGCAAAAACATTTTCTACAATATTTTTCGCAAACACAATAATCCCCAAAAACTGCTCTTTAAAAATATTAATCATATTATTAAAATCTTTAATCTCCACTCCATGACTTTCTAAAAAGACTTTAATGTGCTCAAAGTAAAGAGGAAAATTAACTGAAAGATTTGAAATCTCTTTAATTAAAGGTGGAAAAATACTAAAAAAAGTTAAAGCTACTAAAATTAAAAAAACACCATAAACAATTATCGTAGACAAACCTCTTGATACTTTCTTTCTTTCAATCACATCAATCATTGGATTAAACAAAAATGAAATTACCAGTGCTAAAAAAAGCCACAAAATAATTTTTTTAAACAAAAACAAAGAAAGCACAAACAAAGAAAAAACAAAAACCCGAAACAAAGATCTCCAAGTAATATCAATTTTAACTAATTTCTTTTCCATAATTTAATAATAATTTTTTAAATTTTTCTTTATTATCAAAAGGACCGATGATCGCTAAATTCAAATTCTCAAATGTAAATATACTTTCAGAAACTCTTTTAATATTGGAAGCAGTAACTTTATCAATCTCTTTAAAAATCTCTTCAAGCTCTTTTATCTCCCCTGTTAAAATCTCCTGCATTCCATAGAAATTAGCTTTTGCATTTGAACTCTCAAAAGATAATACAGTTTTCCCTTTTAAATAATTTTTAGCTTTTTCAAGCTCTTTTTTAGAAATCTCTTTTTTGGTCAACTTTTCATATTCTTTTAAAATAGATGAAATCCCCTTATAAATCTTCTTTGTATCCATTCCACAAAAAGTGACAAGATTCCCAGTGTCCGTATCCGAACTATTATAAGTTTTAATATAATAAGCCAATCCTTGTTTTTCTCTAATCTCTGTAAACATCAAAGAAGACATTGGTCCACCTAATAAATTAGCCATCACATCTAAAACATATTTATCTTTATGAAACATATTATAACCTCTAAACCCCACCCCTATTTGTGATTGTCCTGTATTCTTTTTCAAAATCAAAACATTTGGCTCTTTTTGATTTTCAAAAACAACCTCTTTCTCTTTTCCTTTTCCTTTTAAAATATTTTTAAATACTTTTTTAATTTTTAAAATAGTTTTCTTTTCATCAAACTTTCCCGCTATTGAAACAACCGTATTCTCTGCAGTGTATTGAGATCTCATATAATCCAAAATCTGTTTTCGAGAAATCGTTTCTATTGTTTTTTTTGTCCCAATAATATCTCTTCCCGCAGGCTGATCCCCGTATAGCAATTTCTTCCAAACTTCAGATACATACATCATTGGATTATCTAAATACATATTAAATTCTTCTTTAATCACTCCCCGCTCCTTTTCTATTTCTTTTTTAGGAATTGTTGAATTCAAATAAATATCAGAAAGTGCATCAATTGCAACATCAATATGCTTGCTTTGAACCTTAGCAAAATACCCTGTATACTCTTCTCCTGTAAAAGCATTAGAAAGTCCTCCTATTTCATCTAATGGCTCAATCACTTCAAATGCTGTTTTTTTATTAGAAGTTCCCTTAAAAAGCATATGCTCTAAAAAATGAGAAATCCCAGAAATCTCTTTATCCTCATACTTTGAGCCTGTTTTCACTAAAATAAGTACAGTTACCGTTTCTGTATCAGAAGTAGGCGTCGTAATGATTCTTAGTCCATTTTTTAAAACTGTTTTTTTATACATTTAAAATAATCAATTAAGTCTTTAATTAAGATTCTTTCCTGCTTCATTGTATCCCTTTCTCTAATAGTAACCGCATTATCATCTAATGTTTCAAAATCAATTGTTATTGAATAAGGAGTCCCTATTTCATCTTGCCTTCTGTACCTTCTTCCTATTGCTCCTGTTTCATCATATTCTGAAACAAAAAAAGGAGACAACAAATCAAAAACTTCTTTTGCTTTTAAAACTATTTCTTCCTTATTCTTAACTAAAGGAAGCACCGCTAACTTCACTGGAGAAATGTGAGGCTCTAATTTTAAAACAATTTCTTTATTCTTCGCTTCATTTGTTCTTCCTTTCTCATATTCAGTATACGCTTCACAAATAAGAGCAAGTATCACTCTATCCACTCCACACGATGGCTCAATAACATAAGGAATATACTTCTTCTCTTGATCAAAATACTTTAAATCCTCCCCTGAATATTTTTCATGCTGTTTCAAATCATAATCTCCTCTACTTGCAACTCCCTCAATCTCAGAAAATCCAATCGAAGGAAAATTATATTCAATATCAACACATGCTATTGCATAATGTGCAAGCTCTCCCTTTTCTATTTTCTTCACTCTCAAATTCTCTTTTTTTATTCCTAAAACATCCGTATACCATTTCATTCTTTCATTAGTCCAATATTCAAACCACTTCTCTTCTGTCCCCGGCTCCACAAAAAACTCCATTTCCATTTGCTCAAACTCTCTTGTTCTAAAAACAAAATTAGATGGCGTAATCTCATTTCTAAAAGCCTTTCCTATTTGTGCAATCCCAAAAGGAACTTTCAATCTTTGAGAATCTAAAACATTCTTAAAGTTAATAAAAATGGCTTGTGCTGTTTCAGGTCTTAAATAGGCAACAGAGGAACTATCTTCAACAGGGCCAATAAATGTTTTCAGCATTAAATTAAAATTCCTTGCAGGCATTAACTCTCCTTGGCACTCAGGACACTTAAACTCTACTAAATGATCAACTCTAAATCTTTTATGACAACTCTTGCACTCAGTTAAAGGGTCTGTAAAGTTTTCTAAATGACCAGAAGCCTCCCAAACCTTTGGATTTAGAATAATAGAACTATCCACAGAAACAACATTCGCTCTTGTATTCACCATAAAATTCCACCAACTATCTTTCAAGTTCTTTTTCATTTGAGAACCTAACGGCCCATAATCATAAAAGCCTTGCAGGCCTCCATAAATACTAGATGATTGAAATATGAAACCTTTTCTTTTTGCAAACGACACTATTTTTTCCATAGTCTCATCGTAGCAAAGAAAGGGGGTAAAGTAAACAACAAAAGATCTACAACCTAATAGCCTTTTTTCTAAAAACTTTTGAGGGCTCGTTCGTTCCACACGCTCGCCCCGTGCATTTTTCTTTAGGAAAAATGCACACGACAGACGGACAGGATTTTTAATACCGAGCACAGCGAAACCCTATGTGCGCGATCGCGTATGCTGGCGCACTGCCCAAAAACAACGCGAAATCCCCTGCAGTCGTGTCATCGTGCCGGCCCCCGCCGCGCATGAAGGCGCGAGCGCTTGTAATAGTATTATCTTTCCATATTCTTCCTGCGCCCCCTGAAGATATCAAAGATCCTAATGGACCAACTTCATCGTAAGAAATATAAGGATTTGTTGAGGTTGCCCAATTAATACCGGTTCTTATCTCCGTATAAGTTGCGTTTATTCCCTCTATGCCTGCTTGCGTAGGAATAATTCTATCCACCCACTCCCAAACGTTCCCTGCAAAGTCCCAAATCACTTCTCCATTACTTAAAGTGTGCGTTCGCTTTTGTTCCCAGCCAGATGATTCGCTATTCCCTGTTCCAGAATAGGGATCATTATCAGTTGACGCTGGTAAAGAATTACTAGGATTATTGTCTGTATGTCCCCGATTCAATACTCCACCGCTCCAATTAGAATCAACCGTCTCAATATCTCTTGCAATAGCCATCCATTCCGCGTTTGTGATGAGGTGAGCGCCAATAGCTTCACATTTAGCTTTAGCATCTGTTTGAGTAATAGAACCCCAAGGCCTTCCGTCAGCGATTGAGGTTGCGACGTCAACACCGCCTACATTTACTTTCTTTGCTTCATACTTCATCACACATCTATTCCCGATAGGGATCCAACCCTCTTCACATTTGTCTTTGATTCCTGCTGTTTTCATATGTCTTGATTCTTGAACAAGGATTCCTTTGTTCCCAAGGCTGTTTACTCTTATGGAATAGTGTTCTCCGTCTGAGAAATAGAGAAAGCATTCGTTTGTTGTTGCTGATGTATCACCTTGTTTGTACGAAGGATGCCGAGGTGGCTTTGTCATACCTAGAGTGTTAAGTAAGTCTTGACTTTGAGCTGTGTCTTCAAGACAAAAGCTTCCCTTTGGATAAGATGATTGCGTTTCTAGTGTTTTTGCCATTGTAGATAACTCAGCCACTAGTTTAGCATTACTTGTAGAATTCACAAAGCTAGTGGTTGCAATAACAACTAGCCCTGAAAGGATACCAATGATAACAATGACGACTAGAAGTTCAATAAGAGTAAATGATTTAAGATTTTTCATATTTTTTTTATTTAATTATTAATATTAATTCATATTATACCTAAGACTTAAAAAAAATGCAAACGGACGCCCTACTCAACAATATCTCCCCCCACCATTTCCCCTTTTAATTCCTCTGTCTTAAACTCAACCCTTTTCTCAATCCACTCGTCCTTTCCACTAATATGCGCTCCAGGAATTAAAGGCAATCCCCCTGGTACAACAATTTGAGGAGAAACTATTACTTCAAAACATACTTTCTTATCTGAAAAAGCTAATACATCTCCAACATCCCAAAGAAGCTCTCCTGTATCAACATTAAAACTTAATCCATTTTCCTCGTGCTCATCATCATTCACAAAAACAACACTTTCTGGAATAATCGCTCTCATTAAAACTCCTCCCACATCATTAAACGTATTTGAAACCTCCCAAACTATCGTTATCTTAGACGTCTTATTAACAGAAAGCGGATAAGGTCCTGACTTAATATTAGGATCAACATATTGTCTAGCCGTTAAATCAGTTTGAATTTTTGTAACAAACTCTTCCCTTGTTTGTCCTACATTCACAATATTCTTCACCTTCTGGTTTTTTTGCGCTACTATATTTTGATGAGAATCCTCTTTTAAATCTACCCAAAACTCAACTACCCCCACCTCATCAACATCCAAAAACTCTAATTCAGAAAAGGACTTACTTTCAAAAAGCAAAGAACTATCCCCTGTTGTGTATTTAGCATTTGGTGCATTCATCGTATTTAAATCAAATAAAGACCCGTCCAGTTTTGATATTAAAATCAAGTCTCTTAAAGGCTCGTCTCCAATATTTCTAAAAGAAATCTCGTAATGCAAAGTGTCCCCCTTTTTAGCCACAAAATCATATACATTATTTATCTTTTGTGAAATATAAAGACTTGGTGAAACCACTTTAAGCCATGATGTTATTTCTTTTAAAACAATAAATTCATTATCATTCCAAATCCCCATTCTTACTGTAAACGCTGAATCAGAGTCACTTTTTTTAATACCAGAAAGCTCAATCTTCCCACTTTCAAACTGATTTAAATTATTAATATCCCACTGCTTTTCATCAAGTGCCTTTGGATTAGAATACAAAAATTCAAAATCATTCGGATAATCAATGAAAATAGAAAGATCTTTTAAAGAGTAAGCCACCTCTGATGCATAATTTATGCTAAAAGAAAACGCCTTATCTATACTTGTTACTTTTAAAGGAAGATTAAAGTCTAATCTTATAGGAACTTTTTTGATTGTGCTTAAAAACTCTGTATAAACTTCATTTCTCACATTTAAATCTTTTGGCTTAAAGCTCAAAGTCGCTTTTGCAATTTTAAGATTCCCCTCTTCTCCCAAAAGCCTTGCATTAAACTTAAACGTTCTTTCTTGTCCTGGATAAATATTTCCCCCTAATTTCTCTGCATCGTATAAAACTATTTTTTCAGATTCAGTAATTGCACCTTGAGGATACTCAAAAATCAATTCTGGGTTTTCTAATCTCACATTTCCATTATTTTTAAATCTCACCACATACTCCATATTCTCTCCCAATGATATTTCTTGAGGACCCAATATTTCTAATTTTAAAACTTCCTTAGAATAAGATGTGCTTTGCCACCAAAAAAACCCCAAAGACACAAATGCTATTAAAAGGAAAATAATAATAAGAAAGTTTTTAATCTTCATATACTTTTTTAATACCCACTAAAAATGGTATGTTATAAATTTTTAATTCTTTTTCAACCTCAACCCTAGAAGATGTGTAACCTTTTGCCAAAACTTCTTCTAAGATCAATTCTTTGTTTTCATTACTCAAACTACCTCCTTCACATTTTACCAAAATTTTATCTTTTTTACTATACCCAAGCTCTTTTCTCATTTGTTGAATATTTCGAACGATCTCCCTAACGACCCCCTCTTGCTTAAGCTCTTCTGTTAACTCAAAATCAAGCAAAATCTCATCCTTTAACGCCCCATCAATCAAAATCTCTTTTACGTTAATTTCATCTTTAATAATCTCTATAAGCTTTTTATTAATCTCTTTTTTAACTTTTAAAGAAGCTAAGGGTTGTCTTACCTTAACCCCCTTTTCCATTCTCATATTTAACACTAAATTCACAATCTCCCTTGCCTCTTGCATTTCATTTTCTAAATTAACATCAATCAATCCTTCGTCTAGTTCAGGAAAATCGCACAAATGAACACTCAATAAACCATGCTCATCCTTTAACTCTTGGTATAACTTCTCACAAATAAAAGGAATAAAGGGTGCCATTATTTTAGATACCTCCTTTAATACAAATTTTAAAGTTGTTTCCGCTTCTGCTAACTCTAAATCATTTTTAGGCCTTTGAAATCTTCTTCTTGACCTTCTAATATACCAATTTGAAAAATCATCTATAAAATCATTAAATAATCTCACTGCTTTTGTTAATTCAAAATCATCTAAATAGCTGATCATATTTTTGTTCAAAGTACTTAACCTAGACAAAATCCATTTATCTAAAATATGATTTGACAAAACTTCTTCACCATTCTTCTTATAAATATTATAAAAAGTAAAACAATTTTCTATACTTAAAATTATTTTCCTTGAAACCTCTCGTACTCTCTCTTCTGAAAATCTGTAATCTTCTCCCATATTTGTTGAAGATAATAAAAAGTATCTCAAAGCATCTGCTCCATATTTTTCAAAAATATGATTCATATCAGGATAGTTTTTAAGCTTTTTACTTAATTTCCTTCCTGTATTATCTAAAACAAGTCCATTCACGATTACATTTTTAAATGCAGGTTCATTTTTTAATCCTGTTGCTATTACATGAAGCGTGTAAAACCAACCTCGTGTTTGGTCTAAACCCTCCGCAATAAAATCCGCAGGAAATGCCTTTAAAACAAACTCCTTGTTTTCAAATGGATAATGAAATTGCGCATAAGGCATTGAACCAGACTCAAACCAGCAATCAAAAACTTCTTTCACTCTTCTCATTTTTCCTCCGCAATCACATTTTAAATAAACATGGTCTATATAAGGTTTATGTAAATCCTTTAAATCTCCTTCTTCTTTTAATTTCTCTAATTCAGAAACACTGGAAACACAAATCATTTTTTTACACTTTTCACATTCCCATATTGGTATTGGCGCTCCCCAGTATCTATTTCTTGCAAAATCCCAATCCCTAGCACCTAAAAGCCACTTCCCAAACCTTCCCTCCTTAATATGATTTGGCACCCAATGTATCTTCTTATTATTCTCAATTAAATCTTCTTTAATTTTTGTCACTAATAAATAAAAGCTTTCCTTTGCATAGTAAATAAGGGGTGCATCACATCTCCAACAAAATGGATAAGTATGTTCTATTAATTCTTTTTTAAAAATAAGATTTCTATTTTCAAGGTTTTTAACAATCTCTTTATTCGCATCAAAAACATATTCCCCTTTAAAGTCTTTTACAAAATCATAAAAATGCCCTGTTTCATCAACCGTATGCACAAAAGGAAGTTGATACTCCTTTGAAACCGCAAAATCATCCTCTCCATACATCGATGCAATATGAACAAGACCTGTTCCATCATCTAGTCCCACAAAATCAGCACAAATAACTTTGAAAACATTTTCTATATAATTAAATACAGGTTCATATTCTAGCCCTAAAAGATCAGCTCCTTTAAATTCCCTTATCACTTCATAACCCTCATCTAAAATTTCTAATCTTTTTTTAGCTAAAATATAATTCTCATCACCTAAGCGAACGCACACATAATCCTCGTTCTTATTCACTGCCACCGCCACATTTTGAGGAAGTGTCCAAGGAGTAGTTGTCCAAATTAAAAGATATTCTTCTCTTCCCTTTAGTTTAATTTTAACATAAATGGAATTATTCTTTACTTTTTTATAACCTTGATTTACTTCAAAATTAGATAAAGTCGTGCTACATCTTGGACAATAAGGAGAAACTCTATAATCTTTTTTAACTAAATCTTTATCCCAAAGTTGTTTTAAAACCCACCACACAGATTCAATATAATCTCTATCCATTGTAGAATAGGCATTCGAATAATCTGCCCACCTTCCCACTCTTTCAAGTGTTTCTTTAAAATCTTCGACGCAGGTAAAAACAGACTTTCTGCAACATTCGTTAAACTTATCCACTCCTAACTCCTCTATTTCCTTTTTGCTTTTAATCTTCAGCTCTTTTTCAATCAAGTTTTCAATGGGAAGTCCATGGCAATCCCAACCAACCCGTCTTGGAACTTGAAAACCTCTCATTGTCTTATACCTTAAAACAACATCTTTAATTGTTGTTGTTAGAATATGTCCATAATGAGGTTTTCCCGTAGCAAAAGGAGGCCCATCATAAAAACTAAAATACGGAGCATCTTTTCTTATAGATTTCTTGAAAACATCATGCTCTTTCCAAAACTTAAGTATTTTTTCCTCATAATTCATATTATCAAAGTAACATCTTTTAGCATATATTTCAATTAAGTCTCCTTAATTCTCCCACTTGTATGTCCTTTTCTAAAATCTCCTCAAAGCTCCAGTTATTATAAAAAGCTTCTAAAAGAAGAATTGGATCTTTATGGCTCACAATTAAAACACGCTTATTAAAATAACTAGCTTCAATGCTTTTTATTACATCAACTACCCTTTTTTGAAGCATTGACCAACTTTCCCCTTTTTCTGGAGCCTCATTCATCAAATCTTTATTCTTGTAATACTCATAAACTTTTTTCTTCGGTCCCCCTGCAAAAACTCCCCAATTCATGTCTCGAAACCCTTTATCAAAACAAATAGTATTTATTCCTAACATATTAGCCACAATCTCTGCTGTTTGTTTTGTTCTTAAAACAGGAGAAGCATATATTAAATCAATTTCACTTTCTTTTAACTTTTCTCCAGCTAAAGTAGCTTGCTCAATCCCAACATTATCTAATTTGCAAGGCACTTCATCGTCTGGCCACCCATAACAAATATTTTTTAATTTTGTTTGATGAATGTTTCTTCCATGCCTTAATAAAAAGTAGGTATTTTTTAACTTCATCTTACATTTTAGAAGGAGCAGAGATCCCCATTATTTTTAATAAATTATGAAGCACAATTTTAGTAGCCACGATTAATTCAATTCTTGCTTGTCTTATTCTTTTATCCTCATCTAAAATCTTGTGGTCACTATAAAATTTATGAAAATACGAAGCTAAATCTAATGCATATTTAGGCAATCTATGTACTTCACAGTCGCAAGCAGTGTCCTCTATCACTTCTTCAAATCTTAAAAGTTCTTTTAATAAATTAATTTCCGCATCTTCTTTTAAAAACTTAAAATGTCTTGCTTTTTTAATCGAAGAGGCTTCTATTTTTGCATTTTCAAGCACACTACAAATTCTTGCATACGCATACTTAATATAATAAACTGGATTCTTATCTGATTCATCTAATGCTAAGTCTAAATCAAAGTTCAAATGTGTATTAAAAGACTTTTCTAAAAAAAAGAATCGAATCACATCCACAGGAACATCATTTAAAAGATCATCCATTGTAATATATGTTCCCTCTCTTTTAGACATTCTTACCTTTTCTCCATCTTTTTTAATTGTTACAAATTGTAAAAGAATTGTTTCTAACTTTCCTTTATAAGAAAGTGCTTCCACCCCTGCTTCAAGCCCTTTTACATCTCCTGCATGATCAGAACCCCAAACATTAATTACTTTATCAAACTTCTTATCTTTAAGCTTATACTCATGATATGCAATATCCCCTAAAAGATAAGTTGCTTTTCCATCTTTTTTAACTAAAACCCTGTCTCTAATATCTCCAAACTGCTTTGCTTTAAAAAATATCGCCCCCTCTGAAACATAAGTCAATTCTTCTTTTTTTAAAAACTCTAAAACCCTATCTACTCTTTTATTCTCATAAAGCCATGTCTCAGAAAACCATTCATCATAATTAATCTTTAATTTTTGAACCGTCGCCTTTATCATTTCTTCTAAAATAATATTTGCTGCCCATTTTCCAACAATATAAGGATCTTCTTCAGAAACTCTATTATGTAAAAAATCAATATACTCTCCTTTATACTTTGCTTCATCATCTTTTAAAACAGAATGCCCTAAAGCCACTATTTGATTTCCATAATCATTTATATAATAAGCACGAGAAACTTCATAACCTGCTTGTTTTAGTACATTAGCAAGAGTATCCCCAAAAGGTCCCCCTCTTGCATTTCCAATTGTTAAAGGTCCTGTTGGGTTAGCTGATATAAATTCCACTTGAACTTTTTTCTTTTTTCCCATATTCAAAACAGGATAAAGTTCTCTTTTTTTCAAAATCTCATTGACTCCTTTTTCAAATACTTTTCTATTTAAAAACAAGTTAATAAATCCAGGTTCTATAATCTCTATTCTTTCAAATGATTTCTCTTTTTCTAATCTTTTCTTCAACACTTCCGCTACTTCCATGGGAGACTTCTCAACAACCTCAAAGGCAACATTTAAAGAATAATCTCCGTGTTTCTTTTCCCTTGGTTTTAAAATTTGAAAATCCTCAATTTTAAAGCCTTCTCTTTCTAAAGATTTTTTAATAATCTTTTTTAAATCGTCTCTTATCATAGAATCTATAATATCATAAACCCGCTTTCTTTACTATACCAAAAAAATAATATAGTATTAAGGTATGCAAGTTTTAGCAAAAAATAGAAAACTTGGATTTAATTATGAAATTCTAGAAACATTTGAAGCAGGAATAGAGCTTTTAGGAACTGAAGTAAAAACCCTTAAAAGCCAAGGTGTAAACCTATTAGGGACATATATTGCCATTCAAGACAATCAAGCTTTTTGGATAAATGCTAAAATAAAGCCCTATCAATCAAAGAATCTCTATACAGACTATGACGAGTCAAGAAAAAGAAGACTTCTTTTAAAGAAGGGTGAAATTAACTATTTAATTGGTAAAACTAAAGAGAAAGGCTTGACACTAATGCCTGTTATGCTCTATACTAAAAGAGGCTTTATAAAATTAGAGCTTGCTCTTGTTCGTGGCAAAAAGAGTTACGACAAAAGAAAATCCATTAAAAAAAGAGAAATTAATCGAAGAATCAAATTAGGGGGTGATTAGCCTCGACAGTGATTTGACAAAAATATGCAAGTTAAGTTTATTTGTTCTTATTAAAAACAAATACAAAAACAACTGGAAACTTATTCAGTCAAAAAGAGTTAGCATACGCTTAAACTCCATCTAGTCTGATTATTCTCGCTAGGCAGAAACTAGGTGTTATACTTTGCGAGAGTAGATAATATTATTTGATTTAAGTAATATTATTGAAACTAAATTAAATCTAGTATTAAAGATTTTTTCTAGATTATCACTTTAATACAAAAACAACAATCTAGAATAAACTTGTAGAAATGTTTTTGAAAATAATTTCTGGACGCGAGTTCAATCTCGCCACCTCCACCATTAAATGAAAAAACCATTAATAAACCAACAAATTAGAGCCAAGGAAGTAAGAATAGTAGATGAAAATGGAAATCAGCTTGGCATCGTGCCTTTAAAAGAAGCACTTCAAATGGCACAAAATAAAAGCTTAGACTTAATTCAGGTCACTGAAAAAGTTGTTCCTCCAGTATGTAAAATTGGAGATTATGGAAAATATCTTTAT
>JBAYXY010000002.1:0-23536 GCA_041673285.1 Minisyncoccota bacterium | reverse complement strand
CAGTGTAAGTACAATGGAGGAACTGTTGAGCATATATTTTTAGGAGAAGAGATTTCTGATATTGAAACAACTAAAAAATTAGTAAGAAGAATCTTTGAAAAATATCATTTACCATTCATTACATTAACTCCAACGTTTTCTATTTGTCCTTCTCATGGATATATATCTGGAAAACACTTTACTTGTCCTAAATGTACAATAGAGCAACCATGTGAAGTTTATTCTAGGGTAGTTGGCTATCTAAGGCCTGTATCTCAATGGAATGAGGCAAAACAGCGAGAATTTAAAGACAGAAAAGTTTTTAAAATCAAAAAATGAAAATAGGAGGGCTTCAAAAAACTACACTCATTGATTACCCATCAGAAATTGCTTGTATAGTTTTTTTAGTGGGGTGTAATTTTAGATGTCCCTTTTGCTATTCAAGAGAGTTAGTTTTGAAAAATGAGGATTTATTTTTAATAAAAGAAGAGGAGTTTTTTTCTTTTTTAAAGCAAAGGCAAGGGCAATTAGATGCTTGTGTAATATGTGGAGGTGAGCCAACTTTGAATAAGGAGATTTTTGATTTTTGTCGAAAAATCAAGGAGCTTGATTATAAGATAAAGCTTGATACGAACGGTTCAAATCCTGATGTGATTAAAAAATTGCTTAAAGAGAAATTAGTTGATTATATTGCAATGGATATGAAGGCCCCATATTTAAATTACTCAAAAGCAATTGGCGTTACTTATCCTGTTTCTAGAATAAAGGAATCTGTAGAGATAATAAAGGAAATGTGTCCTGATTATGAGTTTAGAACAACGATTGTTCCCGAGATTCATAAGTTAAGTGACATTAAGAAAATTGTAAAACAAATTGCTCCTGCTAAAAAGTTTTTTATTCAAAATTTTAGAAACGATAAAGAGCTTTTAAGTTCTCATTTTAATCAAGTTGTTCCGTTTGATGAATTTGAAATTCAAAAAATAATAAATGAAATAAAGCACAACTTTGAAATTTGCTATTTAAGATGATTCCACTTTTTGATAAGAAAAAATCAAAAAAATTCCCTTTAATAACTATATTTTTAATTCTAAGTAATATTTTGCTTTTCTTTTTATTTAAAGATAGCTTAGAATTGTATGGATTTATTGGAGGAAGATTTAAGTTTTTACATATTTTGACGGCAATGTTTTTGCATGTAAACTTAGTGCATCTTTTATTTAATATGTGGATTTTATGGATTTTTGGAGAAAATGTTGAGAATAAGATAGGTCATATTAAGTTTTTCTTTTTTTATATTTTGTGCGGAATCTTGGCAACTTTAATTTATTTTTTTTCTGGTGAGAATTTGAATGTTCCGCTTGTTGGGGCTTCAGGTGCTATTTCTGGAATACTGGGAGCTTATATTATTTTGTATCCAAAAAATAAATTAAGAGTTTTTCCAAATTTTACTTTTTCGAGTTTTTGGTATATTCTTTTTTGGTTTTTATTTCAAATTATTTTTATGAATCTAGGAGAAGGAAATGTTGCTTACTTGGGACATATAGGGGGATTTATAGCGGGCATAATTTTAATTGCTTTTTTTAGATGACTCATCCACAAGCATTTCTTTATTTGTGCATTAGTTTTATATTAGGAATTTTTATAGGTTCCTTTTTTTATTCTATTCATTTAATATATCTGCTTTTAATTTTTTCACTTTCAGTGGTTTCTATTTTATGGAAAAAGGAAAATGTGATATTTGTTTTTCTTTTGATTTTGTTTTTTATTTTAGGATATGTTTATGTTAACTACTCAACAAAAAATATTTTAGAAAATGAGGCTACTTTAAGTTTTGATAAAGAGATCTGTCTTGAAGGAAAGGTTCTAGGAATCCCTAAAGATGATTTGCAAACTAAGAAAGTAGTTTTTTTGTCTGATGTAAAAATATTAGTTTATACAAATGAAGAATTAAAACATAGTGATAGAATAAGAGTTAAGGGAAAATTGTTAGAGCCAGAAAATTTTAATGGGTTTAATTATAAGATGCATCTTGCTAGCCAAGGGATAAGTGGAATTATAAAAGAACCTGAAATAGAAATTATAGAAGAAAAGCATTCTTTTCTTTATGATTTTAAGTATAAAGCAAAAGAAAGAGCACTTAAGAATTTATCAATTAATAAAGCAGGAATACTAAATGCAATTATTTTAGGAGAAACAGATAATATGAGTGCTGATTTAAAACAAAAGTTAGGATATGCAGGAATAAGTCACATTGTTGCAATTTCAGGACAGCATATAGTGCTTTTATGTATGATGATATTGTATTTTTTAAATTTTTTGAAAATAGAACGTAAAAAATCGATTATAGTAACTTTTTTAATTTTAGTATTTTACATAATTTTAATTAATTTTCCTGCTTCTGCGACAAGGGCTTTTATAATGATGTCTTTTGTTTTGTTTGCAGAATTTATAGGAAGGGAAAGAGATAGTTTAAGAAGCGTTGTTATATCAGCTGTTTTAATTTTACTTTTTAATCCTTTAACTCTTTTTTATAATTTAGGCTTTCAATTATCCTATTTAGCAGTTTTAGGAATTATGTTTTTTAATAGTTTTTTCAAAAAGTATTTAAAATTTGTTAGAAATAAATTTTTAATTGATTTTTTAGCAATAAATCTTTCTGCGCAAGTTTTTACTTTGCCTCTTTTAATATATACTTTTAATTATGTTTCTTTGTCATTTTTGATTACGAATATATTAGTTGTTCCTGTTTTGCCTGCTTTACTTGTTTTAGGGTTTTTATGCTTGGTTCTTCCTAGTATTTCTTTTTTGTTTTTTAGTTTACTTTCTTTAATTTTGGGATATATACTTTTTGTTGTGAATAGTTTTTCGTTTATGATCATTGAAGTTGAGAGTTTTCCTTTAATCTTTCTTGTAAGTTCTTATTTATTAATTTTTTACTTTATGTATAAGGTATTTAAAAAGGAGTTTGAATTTTATTTTTAAAGCTGTATAATTTTAAGTATGAAGAATAAAAAAGCATGGGTGGTTTCCATTGATATGGGATATGGCCATCAAAGAACAGCGTATGCATTAAAAAGCATTGCTGAAAATAGTGAAATTATAACAGCGAATAATTATAAAGGGATACCTGAAAAAGATAAAAAATTATGGATAAGGTCACGTTCTTTTTATGAGTTTATTTCAAGATTTAAGAATGTTCCTTATTTAGGTGATTTTACTTTTTCAGTTTATGATAGGTTTCAGAGGATTGTTAATTTTTATCCCAAAAGGGATTTATCTAAAAGCGGGTTTGTTCAAAAAGCAATTTATGCTTTTTTGGGAAGAAGTTGGGGAAAGCATTTAATAGATAAATTAAGTAAAAAAAAGATTCCGATTGTAACAACATTTTTTAATGTTGCTTTTATGGCGGAGTTTTTTGATTATCCTTGCGATATTTTCTGCGTGGTTTGTGATACGGATATAGCAAGGGGTTGGGCGCCTCTTGACCCTATGCAAACAAGAATTAAATATTTTGCTCCTACAATAAGAGCTAAAGAAAGATTAGAGCTTTATCAAATAAAAAAAGAAAATATTTATTTTACAGGTTTTCCTTTACCGCAAGAGAATATTGGATTCAGAGAAAAAATTCTTAAGGAAGATTTGAAAGCAAGATTAGTGAATTTAGATCCTAAAAAAGTTTATTTTAAAAAATACAAATCTCTTGTTTTAGATAAATTAGGAGGATATGCAAAAAAGCCTGATCATCCGCTAACAATACTATTTTCAGTTGGAGGTGCAGGAGCACAAGCAGACATGGCTGTTTTGATTGCAAAGAAATTAAAGCAGAGGATTGAAAAAGGAGAGGTGAGATTGATTTTGTCTGCGGGTATAAGAAAAGAGGTAAAGTCCTTTTTTGAAAAAGAAATAGAGGGAGTGGAAATAATTTATGCAGAAGATTTTGAAACTTATTTTAATGAATTTAATAAGGCTTTAAGAAAAACAGATATTTTATGGACAAAACCGTCGGAACTTTCTTTTTATTCAATGCTTGCAATACCAATAATTATTGCTCCTGAAATTGGTTCTCAAGAAAAGTTTAATAAAAGATGGATAGAAAATTCAGGATTTGGAATTGAAATGGAAAATATAGAACATATTAATGATTGGCTTTTTGATTGGATAGATAAAGGTTATTTTGCAGAAATGGCAATGAATGGATTTATGAAAGGGGATAGAAAAGCGATTATAAATATTAAAAAATATATTGAAAAATGCTCTGGCTTGTAATTGGAATACTGGCTTATTTTTTTCTTGCATTAGCCTCTTTTTATGACAAGCTTTTTTTGAAAGAAAAGGAAGATCCTAAAGCTTATGTTTTTTATGTGGGACTTTTGGGTGGGCTTGTTATTTTTTTAGCTCCTTTTTTTGAGTTTAGCTTAATTTCTATTTGGCCGATTTTAGAGGGAATTGTTTATATAATAGCACTTTATTTTTTGTATTATGTTTTGAATAGATCTGAAGCATCTACGATTATACCTGCACAAGGTGCAATACAGGTTATTTTTATACTTCTGTTGAGTGTTGTTTTTTTTGAGATTAAAGAGGTTAATTTATTAGCATTAGGTATTTTAATTTTAGGAAGCTTTTTAATTTCATTTAGTAAGAGACTAAAGAGGAAAGAAATCCTTTTTTGTGTTTTTTCTGCTTTTTTGTTTGCCATTGATTTTGTTTTAGTGAAACAAGTTTTTTTGATGCATTCTTTTTTAGAAGGTCTTTTTTTAATGAGGATGACTTCTTTTTTTGTAGTTTTGTTTTTTCTTTTAGATAAAAGTTTTAGAAAAAATATTTTTAAAACAAAGAAACAAGAAAAGAAGTTTTTCTTTTTAGCACAAATTGCAGGCGGACTTGGAATATTACTTCAAAGTTATGCAATTAGGTTAGTTTCTCCTTCTAATCTTGCAGTGTTAAATGCAATTAAAGGGATACAATATGTTTTTCTTTTTCTTTTAGCGGTTCTTTTTTTAAAAGAAGATTTTTCAAGAAGAAATTTATTTTTTAAAATAGTTTCTATTGTCTTAATAGTAGTAGGTATTATCTTGTTTGCAATATAGGTTTGTGATACAATTTTAAATATGAAGAAGTACATTCTTTTGGGAGTTATTGTTTGTTTGATTCTTTTTTTATTTATAGGAAAAAAAGAGCCAGCAGGAAATATTACTTGGGGGGTTAATTTCTCTTCAAAGCAAGCAAAGGATTTAGGTTTTAATGTAGATGAATTGTACTATTTAGTATTAGACGATCTTAAGGCTAGTCATATTAAAATAGCAGTTCATTGGGATATGATTGAAAAAGAGAAAGATGTTTTTGAGATGGAGGAAATTGATTTTTTAATGAATGAAGCTTTATTAAGAGATGTGCAGGTGATTTTGGCAATAGGTCTTAAAACGCCAAGATGGCCAGAGTTTCATATTCCTTTATGGGCAAAAGAATTAAATAAGGAAAGACAGCAAGAAGAAATACTAGAAATGCTTGCTTTTATTGTAGAGAGGTATAAAGATTATCCTAATTTAATTGCTTGGCAAGTTGAAAATGAACCTTTTTTAAGATTTGGAAAAGCTCCTTGGAAAGATGATTCTTTTATTAAAAAGGAAATTGATGTAGTAAAGAGCATTGATAACAATAAAGAGATTATTGTAACAGATAGTGGAGAAATGTCTTTTTGGTTTAGGGTAGCTCAGCTTTCGGATGTCGTAGGAATTACAATGTATACAAAAGTGTGGTCAGAAATAATCAAAAATGATTTTTATTATCCTTATCCGTCAATATTTTATGGAAGAAAGGCAGATTTAATTAAATTAATATTTAATAAAAATGTTTGGTGTTTAGAGCTTCAAGCAGAACCATGGGGAGAGGATTTAATACAGAACTCTGCTTTTGAAAGTATGATGAGGGATATGAGTATTGAAAGATTAAAACATAATATTTTATATGCTAAGAATACAGGACTAGATACTTTTTATTTTTGGGGGGTTGAGTGGTGGTATTTTATGAAAGAAAAGTATAATGAACCAGTTTTTTTAAATGAAGTTAAAAAATTATGGAATTAAGTATTATTATACCAACTTTAAATGAAGAAGAGTTACTGCCGACTCTTTTAAGTTTAATAAAAAAGGAAAAAAATGTTGAAGTTATTGTTGCTGATGCAGGTTCTTTAGACAAAACACAAGAGATTGCGAGGGCTTATGGTTGCAAAGTAGTTAAGGGCGGGCTCCCTGCACAAGGAAGAAATAGTGGGGCAAAGCATGCAACAGCTGATATTTTGTTTTTTATAGATGCTGATATTTTGTTTGAAGAAGGAGCAATTAAAAAAAGTTTAAAAGAATTTAAAAAAAGGAAGCTTGATGCAGCTTCTTTTGGTATTTATTCTCAAGAGAATAATTTTTATATGAATAAGGCAACTTTAAATTTATTTTATAATTACCCACAGAAAGTTTTAAAAAGGTTAAGTCCAATGGGTGCTATGGGAATAATGGTTAAAAAGGATATGTTTGAAAAAGTAAATGGTTTTGATGAAGATATTAAAATCGCAGAAGATCATTATTTTGTTAAAAAGATTAGTAAAATTGGAAAATATGATATAATAAAGAGTGTGAAGCTTTACATGCCACTTAGAAGATTTAGAAAAGATGGATATTTAAAAACATTTTTGAAATATGCTTTTTGTTTTATGCATATTAATATCAAAGGTCCTATCAAAAAAGATATAATTCGTTATAAGTTTAATCATTATAATAAAAAATAATATGTCAATTTACAATCTTCCAGAAACAAATAAAAATAAAATAATTCAAATTATTTTAGTTGTTTTTTTGTGCGTTTTTTTAAGTGTTGTTATTTTCAAAGTAACAGATAGCGGAATGCCAAATGTTCCAATAGCTCAGGAGGTAGTGTATATTTATGAATCAGATCAGGAAAGTATGGTTATGAATGCAGTTGAGGAAAGCATGCCATCCGTAGTGTCTATAATTATTAAAAAATCTTCAAGTACATATTTTGATGACTTGTTTTTTGGAAGGTTTTTTAAAGATGACGATGTTTTAAAACAGGTTGGTGCAGGAACAGGATTTATTGTGTCTGAAGATGGTCTTATTATCACAAATAAGCATGTTGTTGAAGATGAGACGGCTGTATATAGTATTTTAACAAACGACGGCGAAACTTATGATATTGAAGTTTTAGCTAAAAATCCAGTACAAGATATTGCTATTTTGAGAATTATTGGCGGTAAAGAGTTTAAGGCATTAAAGCTTGGGAATTCTTCTTCTCTTAGACTGGGACAAAGCGTAATTGCTATAGGAAATGCATTAGGAGAGTTTCAAAATACTGTTTCTCTTGGTGTTTTGTCAGGCCTTCAACGAAATGTTTTAGCACAAGGAAGTTCTAAAGTCGAAACGCTAGAGGATATTTTACAAACAGATGCAGCTATAAATAGGGGAAATTCAGGGGGGCCACTTTTGAATTTAAAGGGGGAAGTGATTGGAATTAATACTGCTGTTTCCATGGATGGAGAGAATATCGGGTTTGCTATTCCAATAAATAAAGCAAAAAGAGATCTTGATCAGGTATTAACTTTAGGAAAGATTGCGTACCCTTTTATCGGAATTTCTTATATTCTGATTGATGAAGAATATGCAAAAGAAGAAGGTTTGCCATTAAATTATGGTGCATATATTAATCCATCTAAAAGAAGTGAATCATCTTCTATTATACCAAACTCTCCTGCTGACAAAGCTTCCCTTAAAGAAGGTGATATTGTTTTAGAGTTTGATCATCAAAAAATAAGTAAAGAGAATACTTTAACTAAAATAATACAAAACTATTTTCCAAATGATGAGGTTGTTTTAAAGATTTTTAGAAACTCAGAGGAAATTCTTATTCCCATTGTTTTAGGGGATTGGAGTGATTTTTAACTTGTTTTTTTAAAATTAAATGCTAGTATTTAAATAATGAGTGATTTAGAAGAAATAAAAAATCGTCTTGATATAGTTGACGTTGTTTCTAAGTATATAAAATTAGAAAAAGCAGGAGCAAATTTTAGAGCATGTTGTCCTTTTCATGATGAAAAAACGCCTTCTTTTATGGTTTCTCCAAGTAAGCAAATTTGGCACTGTTTCGGGTGTTCTTTAGGCGGAGATATTTTTCAGTTTGTGATGAAAATAGAAGGAATTGAATTTAAAGATGCACTTAAAATTTTGGCAAAAGAGGCGGGAGTTGAATTAAAAACTTTTAGTAAAACTTCTTTTAAAGAAAAAACTGAAAGACAAAAGATAGCAGAAACATTAAATCAGGCATTAAAATTTTTTGAACATTATTTAAATAATTCTAAGAAAGGAGTTCGAGCTAAAGAGTATTTAATTAAAAAGAGGGGATTTACAGAAGATTTAATAAAAGAATGGAGAATAGGGTATGCGCCTGATAGTTATGAGATGCTTTCTAAATTTTTAGAGAGTAGAGGGTATAATAAAATGTTTATTGAAAAAGCAGGTTTAGCATTTTTAAAATCTAATGGAGGGTTATGTGATAGATTTAGATCTAGAATCGTATTTCCTTTTTTTAATATTAATTCAGAATTAATTGGATTTACAGGAAGAATATTTGAAAAAGAAGAGGACCTTGCAAAATATTTAAATACACCCTCAACTGTTTTGTATGATAAAAGTAGAGTGCTTTTTGGATTAGATAAAGCTAAAATTGAAATAAGGAAAAAAGATAAATGTATTTTAGTTGAAGGAAATATAGATTGTATAATGGCACATAATGCAGGTTCAAAAAATGTGGTTGCAGTTTCTGGAACAGCTTTAACAGATAATCATTTAAAAATAATAAAAAGGTATACTGCAAATTTAGTTTTTGCGTTTGATATGGATAGTGCAGGGGCAAAAGCAACTGAAAGAGCGATTGATTTAGCAAGGAAAATGGATTTTAATGTGAGTGTTTTAAATTTTAGCGAAGATAAAGATCCAGCGGACGTAATTTTAAATCAGGGAGCAGATAAATGGAATGAGTTAATTGAGAAGGCAGAAGAAATAATGGATTTTTATTTTAGAAAAGCATTCTTGAATAAAGATAGTGAAAAAGTAGAAGATAAAAAAAAGATAGCACAAGAGATTTTGGTGCAGATTAAAAAAATGAATAATAATATTGAGCAAGCGCATTTTATTCAAAAACTAGGGCAGAAATTAAAGGTAAGAGAAGAGGATTTAAGAAAAGAGCTTTTAAAGGTGAAATTAGTTGAAGAAATTGAAAAGAATGAGAATGAGGTTAAAAAAAAGATAACACAAAAAGAGAAAATAGAAAAAAGGTTTTTAAAACTTTATTTAATAAAAAAAATTAAACTTGAAAATATTTTTTACTTGTTTTCTAAAAAGTATAAAGAAATTTTAGAAAAACTTGATAAAGGAGAAAAGGTTTTAAATGTAATTAATGATAAGAATTTTTTAAGCGAAATTATTTTAGGAGTAGAAAGGGAAAAAGAGCTTTTAAAAGAGAATGAGAATTCAGTTGAAGAAGAGCTTGAAAATTGTGTGATTAATTTAAAGAAAATATTTAATGAAAAAAAGAAAAAAGATTTAAGTCTTAAAATTAGAAATGAAACAAGAGAAGAAATAGTAGAAGAATTAATGGAAGAGTATTTAAGTTTAATTAAACAAAATTATGGTGAAAGTAAATAAAACTAAAAAAAGAAAGGTTTTAAGTGAAGAAAAATTAGAGCAAATTTTAAGAAAAGGTAGAGCAAAAGGATTTGTGACTTTTTCTGAGATTTTGTATTTTTTTCCAAATATAGAGGATAGTATTTCTGAAATAGAAGAGCTTTTAGCTATATTTGAGGAGAATGGAATAGATGTAAGGGAATCTAGGGGTTATTTAGAAGAGGAAGAGCTTTTGAAAAGAAGGGTTCGTGCTTTAGGTGGATTTTCACGAATTGATTCTATACAAACTTATTTAAAAGAAATTGGGAAAATTGAGCCAATTACGGCAAGAGAAGAAAAAGAGCTTGCAAAAAAAATTGAGGCGGGAAATTTAGAGGCAAAAAGAAAAATGACAGAGGCTAATTTAAGATTAGTTGTTTCTATTGCTAAAAAATATGTAGGAAGGTCTCCTAATTTAACACTTTTAGATTTAATTCAGGAAGGTAATTTAGGATTATTCAGAGCAGTTGAAAAATTTGATTGGAGAAAAGGATTTAAATTTTCTACATATGCTACTTGGTGGATCAGGCAAACCATTACAAGAGCATTGGCTGATCAAGCACGAACAATTAGAATACCTGTGCATATGATAGAAACATTAACGAAGTATACTCATGCAAAAAGAAGATTGCTTCAGGAACTTGGAAGGGAGCCTTTAGCAGAAGAGATTGCTGCCGAAATGGATTTAGAGATAAGTAAAGTTAGGTATTTAGAAAAAATATCTCAAAAAGCAGTTTCTTTAGAAACTCCTGTTGGAGAAGATGACAAAGATAGCGTGCTTGGGGAGTTTATTCAAGATGAGAAACAAGAGTCTCCTGCAATAAAAGCAGGAAGAAGTTTGCTCAAGGATCATTTAAAAGAGATTTTTAAAGATTTAAGTGATAGAGAACAAGAAATTTTGAAAATGAGATTTGGATTAAAAGATGGTGCTACATATACACTGGAAGAAGTGGGTCATAAATTTAATGTGACAAGAGAGCGAATAAGACAAATTGAGGCTAAGGCACTTGAAAAGATTAGAAGACATGATACACTTAAAAAATTAAGAGGGTACTAATGCTTAAAAAATTCAAAACAAAAAAAGGAAAGGAGATGGTTATAAGATATTTGTGCGAAGATGATACAAAAGATTTATTTGAATTGCACAATTCACTTTTATCTGAAAAGAGTTACGTTTCTTTAGTTAAAGTAACCTTAGAACAAAAAAGGCTTTTGATTGAAGATTCTTTGGAGCAAATATTAAAAGGGAGAGGAGTTTTTTTAGTTGCCTTATATGACAATAAAGTTCTTGGAATTGCTAGCATTAAAAAAGGACGTTCGCCTTTTTTAGCGCATAGAGGAAGATTAACAATTATGCTTGATAAGAAAATACAAGGAGAGGGAGTGGGGACTGAGCTTTTGAAATACGCGATTAAAGAAGCTAAAAAGTTTTTAAAAATTAAAATGATTACATTAAGAGTTTATGAAGAAAACAGACCAGCGATTCACTTATATGAAAAATTAAATTTTAAAAAAGTTGGGAAAATAGAAAAAGGGTTAAAGCATTTTTCTAGATATAAAAATGAGATTATAATGGTAAAATATATTTAAATTATGGTATTAAAGTCAAAAAAATTCTGGATTATATTAATTATTAGCTTGAGTTTAGTTTTAATTTTTGTTAAATTAAATTCTTCATCAGATTCAAATTTGTTATATGAAACGACTAAAGTAGAAAGAGGAGACCTAGTTCAAACTGTGGATGTAGTAGGAAAAATAAAATCGGAAAATAATATTTCTTTACATTTTGAAGTAGGGGGTATTATTGATAGAGTGTATGTTGTTGAGGGGGAAGCTGTTAAGAAAGGAGATGTTTTAGCAAAGTTAAATTTGGATAATTTTAACTTACTAATTAAACAAGCACAAGCTAATTTGGATCAAAAAATTGCAGGAGCTTCATCGGAACAAGTCAATGTTTCTTTAAAGCAAATTGAGGCAGCAGAAGTTGCTAATAAAAAGGCTGAATTAAATTTAGAAAATATTAAGAGTTTAGCAAATGAAAATTTAAAAAACAGACATACAGTTGCTCTTAATCTTTTAGATGATGCTTATATTAAATTATTTGATATTTTGAAATTCAGTGAAAATATTCGAGACCTATATTTTAAAGGATTATCACAAGAAGATATTGCAGTTAAAAATGAAATTGAATATATAATTAAAAACAATGTAGAAATTGTAAAAAAAGATATTGATACTTTAAAAGAAAATAAAGTGGACGTGGAGGATATTCTTGGAAAAACAAACGCAAAGATTCAGGAAATGATAAATGCTTTTTTATTTATAAAAAATATATCCGAGGGAGTTAGTTATAAAAATACGATTTCAGTTTCTGATAAAGCAGGTATAGATCAAAATAAATTAGTATTAAGTAACTTGCAAATTGCTTTAACAAATATTGAAAATGAGATTTCACTTTTAAAAATTCAAAATGAAAATAATATTAATTCTGCTAAGCTTTTAGTTGAAGAAACGTTAGTAGCGCTTGATCTTCAAAAAGCGAATTACGATTTAATCATTGCTCCTTTAAGAGACACTGATTTAGGATATTTAAGGTCTGTTTTAGATCAGGCAATTATAAATAGAGATAAAGCCATTATCAAATCTCCCTTAACTGGAGTGATTACAAAAATTAATAAAAAGGAAGGAGAGTTAATTTCTGCTCAAGAGCCATTTTTGGAAATTTTATCTCCTAAATATCAAGTAGAGGTTAATATTCCTGAAACAGATGTTTCAAAGTTAAAGATTTTAAACAAAGCGGAAATAGAGTTAGATGCAATTGATGATATTAAATTAAATGCAGAGATTGCTTCAATAAATCCATCAGCTACCTTAATTCAAGATGTTGTATATTACAAGGTGGTGTTAACTATATTAGATAAAGACGAAAGAATAAAACCAGGAATGACAGCCGATGTTTTAATTTTTACTGATGAAAGAAAAGATGTGCTTTATTTGTTGTCAAGAAGTATTTTGTCTGATGATAAAGATAAACGTTATGTAAGAGTTTTAGAGAATGGTGAGGTTGTTGAAAGAGAAGTTAAAATAGGACTTGTTGCAGATGACGCAAAAAGAGAAATTTTAGAAGGTGTGAATGAGGGAGATGAAATTATTTTGAAAATAATAAAGTGAAATGTTAATTAAGGTTAAAGATTTAAAAAAAGAGTTTTTAGGAAAAGAAATTTCTACAAAGGTGCTTCATGGAATCTCTTTTAATGTTCAAAAAGGAGAATTTCTTTCAATTATGGGACCGTCAGGATCAGGGAAATCAACATTAATGCATATTTTAAGTTTTTTAGATAAGGCAACAAGTGGAGAATATATTTTTGAAGGTAAAGATGTGTCAAAATTTTCAGATGATAAACTTGCTCAAATGAGGTCTTTGAAAGTTGGTTTTATATTTCAATCTTTTAATCTTTTACCAAGTTTAACAGTTCTTGAAAATGTAACACTTCCTTTGGTTTACGCAGGTGGTTCTAATAAAAATGAAAAAGGAAAATATCTTTTGGAGCAGTTTGGATTGAGCCATAGATTAAACTTTTATCCAACAACACTTTCAGGAGGAGAAAAACAAAGAGTGGCTATTGCAAGAGCTCTTATTAATAATCCAGAAGTAATTTTCGCAGATGAGCCTACGGGAAATTTAGATTCTAAATCTGGATTTCAAGTAATGAGAATTTTACAAGAGTTAAATGAAAAAGGAAATACTATAATTTTAGTAACTCATGAAAAAACAACTGCAGAGCATGCAAAGAGGATTATAAATATAAGAGATGGGCTAATTGTTTCTGACGAAAGTAATTTTAGAAGAGAGATTGCAAAAGAAAATAATGAACTTAAAAAGTGATGAATATATTTGAAGCAATAAGAATGTCCTTTCAAATGATTGCAAGAAAAAAAATGCAATCTTTTTTAACGATGCTTGGAATAATTATAGGAGTTTCTGCTGTGGTTATTGTTTTATCTATTGGAGCAAGCGCACAAGAATTTATTTTAAAAGAAATTAAAATAATGGGTACAGATTTGATTGCAGTAAATCCAGGGAAAGCAAGTGATAAGATTCCCGTAGGTGCTCTTGGAATTGTTAATACTAGTTTGAAATATGAAGATGGAGAGAAAATTTTTAGAAAAAATTACTCAAACATTGAAGAGGTTGCAATGTATGCGCAAGGAAATAGTAATATTGTTTTTGAAGATAATTCTTTGAATGCTTCTGTTATAGGGTCTACGGAAGGGTATCTTATTGTAGAAAAAGCGAATATAGAATTAGGAAGATTTTTCATAAAAGAAGAAGAGCAGAGCTATGATAGAATAGTTGTTTTGGGGTCAAAAGTAGCTAAAGATTTATTTAAAGAGGAAAATCCTATTTCAAAGAAGGTTAAAATAAAGAATTTGAGTTTTAAAGTTATAGGTGTTTTAGAGGAGAAAGGTAGTGGTCTTACACAAGATCAAGATGGTTCTGTTATTATACCAATGAAAACAGCGCAAAAACTTTTATTTGGAATAGATCATATTAATTTTATGAGAATAAAAGTGAAAGATGAAAATTTAATAGATGCAACAGTTGAAGATGTTACGATGGCTTTAAGGGAAATTCATAATATATCTGATTTTGAAGAGAATGATTTTAGAGTGAATACAACAATTGAAGCACTTGAAGCAATGAGCTTGATTACAAATGCCCTAAAGTTTTTTTTAGTTGCAGTTTCTTTTATATCTCTTGTTGTTGGTGGTTTTGGTATTATGAATATTATGCTTGCAACAGTTGAAGAAAGGATTTCAGAAATAGGATTAAGAAAAGCTTTAGGGGCAAGGAATTATCATATAACACTTCAGTTTTTAATTGAAACGATCTCAATAACTTTTTTAAGTGGTGTGATTGGTATTTTACTCGGTTCTTTTATTGCATTTATTATTTCTAAAGTGATGATTATTTTAAATATTGCTTGGGTTTTTTTAGTGCCAGTAAGTTCAATATTATTTGCTACGATTATTTCTATAAGCATTGGACTTATTTTTGGCATTCTTCCTGCTAAAAAGGCAAGCAAGTTAGATCCAATTGAAGCATTAAGTTATGAATAATTTAAAGATAGCTTACAATAGTTTGAAAAGGAATAAATCAAGGATGATTTTAACAATGATTGCAATAGCGCTTGGAATTGCAATTTTAATTACAATGATGGCTACAGGAGATGGTCTTAAAAAAATGGTTTTAAGTGAGATTGATGATTTTGGTCCTGATATGATCACGATTGAAACTAAAATACCTGGAAAGAAAAGAGAGAGTTCAGCTACTGATTTTGTAAAAGGGGTTATTATAACTACATTTAAAAATAAGGATATTAAGGAAATTGAGAAACATAATAATGTTTCTGCTATTTTTGGATTTGTAACTGGGCAAGAAATGATTAGGTATTATGGAGAAAATAGAAGTACATTGCTTTTAGGTTATGGTGCAAACGCGCCTTTGGTTCAGAAAATAAATATAGAGGAGGGAAGGTTTTATACAAAAGAAGAAGAGGATGCTTTAAGTTCAGTAATTGTTTTAGGGTCAGAATTGAAGGAAATTCTTTTTTCAGATGAAGATGCTATTTCAAAGACTGTTTATGTAAGGGATTTACCTTTTAAGGTGGTTGGAGTTTTGAAAAAAAGAAGTACAAGCTTATCAATGGATTTTAATAAAATCGCATATATTCCTACTTTAACAATGCAAAAGAAATTACTTGGGACAGACTATGTTTTGGGTGCAGCTTTAAGAATTAAAGATGTTTCTTTATTAGATGAGACAAAGGAAGAGGTGGCAGAGATTTTAAGAGAAAGACATGATAGCAAAGAAGATGATTTTCAAGTTTCAACATTAGTAGAAGAGCTTGCAATGATTAATAATATTGTTAATGGAATCAATGCTTTTTTAATAGTTTTAGCATTAGTGTCTCTTGTTGTTGGCGGGGTTGGTATAATGAATATTATGTATGTTTCAGTTTCAGAGCGAGTATTTGAAATAGGTCTTAGAATGGCATTAGGGGCGTCTAAAAAAGATATTTTAAACCAGTTTTTATTAGAAGCTTTTTTATTAACATTGATTGGTGGGATTTTAGGGGTTGTTTTAGGAGTCTTAATTTGCATATTTTTTAATTACTTGTCTTCTACTTTTGAAATTGGGATTACAGCAATGCCTTCTTTCTTTTCTATTTCAATTGCTTTTCTTTTTGCAATGGTTTTAGGATTTTTATCTGGAATTTATCCTGCTAAAAGAGCATCTAATTTAGACCCAATAGAAGCTTTAAGAAAATAGTGTTTTATACTTGTAAATTATTGAATTTAAATTTTTAAAAAGCTATAATAAAGATGTGAAGATTAGTTAAATTTTAATAATATGAAACTTAAAACATTATTAATTCTAACAATCTTTTTATTAGGTGTTTCATTTAATGGCGTGCTTGCAAAGGATGTAGGGGAGCTTAAACAAGAGAGGGAGACTTATTTAGAAATAAATATTTTAGATATTCTTAAAGAAGAAGGAATTGAAGCTAAAAAGGCAAACATTAAAAGCATAGATTGGGTTTCTCAAGATTCTGTTTTGGTGGAGTTTAAGGAAAAGAAAAAGACATATTTGCTACTTATTGATTTTAAAGAAAACTCTAATGATGTTGAGTGTGTTCAATTATTTGAACCTGGATAAATTAATAAAAAGAGGAAATTAAAGCAAGCAGTTTTTGCTTGTTTTATTTTTGACAAGATTAAATTATTTTGATAGGATGTTATTATTCTGGTGTGGCGCAATGGTAGCGCAACTCCCTGTTAAGGAGTGGGTTGTAGGTTCGAATCCTACCACCAGAGCTAGGTAAGATTTAGTGAATGGAGGGCATTAAATGGGGTTCATTCACTAAATATGCAGGGGTCTATAATTTTCTATAAACAAATAATTAAATTATTTGTATTAAAAGGTATTATGCAAAATAATTTTTATACATTAGAAAAATTACCTTATAACTACTCAGACTTAGAGCCTTTTATTTCAAAAGAACAACTTACTATTCATTATGAAAAGCATCATAGCTCGTACGTTAATAATGCAAATGAGATTTTAAAGAAGGGCCAGTTTGGAGATTCAAAGAAGTTGTCATTTAATATAGGGGGGCATAAATTACATTCTCTTTTTTGGAAAAATATGATATCTCCTCAAAAACAAAAAATTCCAGATGAAATAATTAAAATTCTTGAGAATGAGTTTAGCAGTTTTGAAAAGTTTAAAGAAGAGTTCCTTAATTTAGCATTGCTCACTGAAGGGTCTTCATGGGTGGCTTTGGTTTTTGATAAAGATATAAAAAAGCTTCTTTTAATGCAAATAGAAAAACATAATTTAAATATTTACCCAGAATTTAATATTCTTTTAGTTTTAGATTTATGGGAGCACGCTTATTATATTGATTATAAAAATGAAAAGAAAAAGTTTGTGGAAGCGTTTTTTAATGTCATTAACTTCGAAGAAGTTTTGAAGAGATATAAAAAGCTTGCTTAACATATGCATTTTATATGCTATACTAAAAAATAGTTTAAAAAGACTAGTAATTTTAATGTATTAAGAAATGAAAAAGAAAATTTTATTTTTAACGAAGTTTAAGTATAAGGGTTCAGAAATCAGAGAGCCTGCTTTGTATAAGTATATAAAAGAGCAAGGACATAAAGTTTATTATGCTCATCCAAATGAGATTCATATTGTTTTAGGAGATAATGATGCAAAAGTTTTTTTAGAGGGTGTTGATATCTCTGAAGTGGATATTATTATTTCAAGAAATTCAAGAGGTCTTGTTGAAAAAATAGATCAAATAATTAAAATATTAAAATCAAAAGGAGCGGTTGTTTTTGGACATGAAGAAGAGACGCCTTTTTCTTATAGGAAATTTGGAAATCATTTTAGACTACTAAAGTATTTTCCTAAAACAATTTATTTCTCAAGAAGCAATAAAGAAGAAGTTTTGAAACTCCTTAAAGATGCGAAGATAGAGATTCCTTTTATTGTAAAACCAGAAGGTGGAAGTAGAGGAGTTGGAATTGCTCTTATTAAAGATAAAAAGGATTTTGAAAAGTATTTTAAAAATGAAGAGTTGGATCATTTTTCAGATTTTATAATCCAAGAATATTTGGATGTTTTAAATGAGTATAGAGTTTTTGTTCTTGGGAAAAAATCTCTTGGTGTTTGCGAGAAAATAGGGAATGGACTTATAGCAAAAAACTTTGCTCAAGGTGGCAAGTTTATTTATTTTAGAGATAAAGAATTAGAATCTTTAGCAGAGAGGCTTTCTTTAAAGTTAACTCATCACACTTTAGGATTTGATGTTATCAGATTAAGGAATGGAGAGTTGAAAGTACTTGAAGTAAACTCTTGGGCTAATTTTAGCGGTTTTGGCCATGCATCTAATATAAATATGGCAGAAAAGATTTTTAATTATTATCTTGAATGTTTTGAAAAAGAAAAATAAGGAATTGTTTTTTTGTGAAAAGAAGAGTATTATAAAAGTGTAATAAGAAGTGAGTTATGATTAAAAAAATAGTATCATTTTTAATAGGAGTAGTTTTGACAGTTTTCTTGTGTTTTACTTTCTTTAAAAGTCCCTTTAAAGATAATTTAAATATATCTATTGTGGAAACTTTTTTGGAATCTGAAGTATATGTTATTAGTGCTGAATATCCGCAGTTTAATTTAGTAGATGATAACTTTAATAAAGAGATTGAGAAATGCGTTTTGGAAAGAATTGATTCTTTTAAAGAAAATGCAACTTCTAATTGGTCAGCTAGGGGGGAGGCATATCCTGCGCCACTTTATTTTGAAGCTGTGTGGGAGCCTGTTCAAATTAACAAGGATTATATTAGCTTTGTGATTAATGTATATTCTTTTGAGGGCGGTGCTCATGGAAATACTGAAGTGTATACATTTAATTATGATATTGGAAAACAAGAGAGAATTGATTTTAAAAGTTTTATAAATAATTCAGATGAGATTTTAAATAAGGTTTCTGAGATTGCTATTTTAGAGATTGAAGAGAGGGTTTTAGAGAATGATGATGAATTTTTCAGAAGTGTAATAGCTGAAGGAGCGGGTCCTGAGCTTAAAAATTATAAGAATTTTACTTTCACTAAGAATAAACTAATTATTTATTTTGATAAATATCAAGTAGCTCCTGGGGTATTTGGGATAATAAAGACAGAAATATATTTTGACCAAATAGGGGTTGACAAGAAATAGTATTGGGTATATACTCAAAATAGAGAAATGAATTTTTGTTCATTTCCTTATCAAAGGTCATATAATTAATAAATTAATAATCTATTTTAATTGTAATAATTAATTAGATTCTAAAAATATGCCAAGATTCGATGGAACAGGCCCTTACTTTGGAATGGGGAGAGGATTAGGCCCTTGTGGTTTTGGTGGATATGGAAGAGGATATGGACGAGGATATGGTAGAGGTTTTGGATACGGATTTAGAAGAGTTTCAAAAGTAGACGAGGCTGAAATGCTAAAAGAGTATTTAGAAGACTTAAGAGAAGAGATTAAAGAGACTGAAGAGTATTTGAGAAATTTAGAGGCTTAAATTAGGTATGCACCTATTTCAAAATAGGTGCATATTTGTTTTGTATATGAAAAAAAGAGATTTATTCTTAATAATAATTTTTGCATTTTTTATTAATTTAAAACAAGTTTTTGCAGTTTGTCCTGTTTGCACGGTTGCAGTTTCTGCTGGGGTTGGACTTTCAAGATGGCTTAAAATAGATGATTTAATAACAGGCCTTTGGATAGGTGGAGTAACTGTTTCAGTAATAATTTGGACGCTTGATTTTTTTAAGAAAAAGAAGATTAAGTTTAAGGGACTAGCATTGATTACAAGTTTAGCTTATTATGCATTAGTGATTCTTCCTTTGTATTATTCTAATATGATAGGTCATCCGTCAAATGTGTTTGTGTTTGGTATGGATAAACTTTTATTTAGTATAATTTTGGGAAGTATTTCTTTTTATGTGGGAGCTAATTATTATGAATATTTAAAAGAGAAGAATAATGGGCGTGCATATTTTCCTTTTCAAAAAGTAGTGATGCCAATTGCGCCATTAATTATTTTAACAATTCTTTTTTATATTTTAGTAAAATAAAGTTATGAGTAATAAAATTAAAAATTTAGATGAATTCATTAAAAAAGTTGATGATATGAAAAAGCAAGAGAAAATGGATTTATCTTCAGACCAGGATTTAACGATTGCTATTATGAATTTAGTGAGTATTGAAGAGCATTTTTTCTTTACAGGTGCGAAGCTTAACAAACCTGAATATTATGATATGATAAAAGATGTAAGGGAGATGAGAAAGGAGCTCCTTAAAAAAATTATTAAAGAGTATGAAGGAGAGGTTTGGTGTATTTCTAAACATTTATTAGCTGCATCTATGAGACTAATGGAGGTTGGCACAAAACAACTTGGTATTGGAAAACAGAAAGAAGCTTATGACTTGTTTGACAAAGCCTATAATCTTTATTCCTTATTCTGGGGATTAAATATGAAGCTTTTAAATGTAGGTAATATTAAAAAAATAGATGAAAATGCTATTAATAAAAAGGACAAAGAAAAAAAAGGTTTTGTGGGTAAGTTAGGGGATCTAGTTAAAAAAGCAATTGATTGCTGTATAGAATAATGAGACCAAAAATGTTAAGAAGGATTAGGTTTAATCCTCATATAAGATATTTTAAACCAAGAGGAATTCCTTTAAAAAGTTTGCTTGAAGTGGAATTAACTGTTGAAGAGGTAGAAGCACTTCGTTTAAAAAACATTGAAAATTTAAAACAAGTTGAGTGTGCTTTGAAGATGAATACATCGCAGAGTACATTTCAAAGAATTTTGTCCTCAGCTTACAAGAAAATAAGCGAGGCGATTATAAAGGGTAAGGCGATTAAGATTAAAGATTAATAATTAGTTAATATTAAATAAATATATGAAGTTAGAAAATAAAGTAGCAATAGTAACTGGTGCATCTTCTGGATTAGGATTAGCCATTGCAAATAAATTCTTAAAAGAAGGGGCAAAAGTAGTATTTTCAGATATTAATTCTGAGAAAGGGGAACAAATAGTTTCAGAAAAAGAAAATGCTTTTTTTGTAAAATGTGATGTTTCAAATTCTGGTGAAGTAAATGATTTAATTACAAAAGCTGTTCAAAAGTTTGGAAGAGTAGATATTTTAGTGAATAATGCAGGAACAGCAACAATGGCAGGTGTTGATTCTATGAGCGATAGTGATTGGCAAAAAGTAATTGATGTTAACTTAACAGGGGTTTTTTATGGAGTAAGAGCTGTTTCTAATTATATGAAAGATAATAATATTAAGGGTTCAATTATTAATATGTCATCAATTTTAGGGATTAATGGATTTAATCAGGCTGTTTCTTATTGCGCTGCAAAAGGTGGCGTGAATCAAGTAACAAGAACAGCTGCAATAGAGCTTGCAAAAAATGGAATTAGAGTAAACGCAATTGCGCCTGGTTTTATTCAAACGGAGATGACAAAAGGACTTTTAGAAGATGAAGGTTCTAAAAAGTTTTTAGAAGATTCTACTCCTTTAGGATATGTTGGTGAGCCAGAAGATATTGCGAATGCTGCAGCTTATTTGGCATCGGATGATTCTAAATATGTAACAGGAAGTATTCTTTATGTTGATGGAGGTTGGACTGCAAGATAGTAAACTGCAATAAAGTGAGAAATTGTTCCTAAAAGGACAAATATATGAAAAAGCTCATGAAAGCCAAAACCTTTAAAAGGATTTGGTTTTTTGATTGCGTAAATAACAGCTCCAATTGTGTAAAAAATGCCTCCAATAAGGATCCAGAATAAAAGATTAGGATAAAGTCTCATTGGGTAGATTAAAACAAGTCCAATCCAGCCCATTAAAATATAAAGTCCTGTTGAGGCCCATCTTGGAAAGTATTTCCAAAAGGCATTAATAAACATAGTGGTACTTCCTATAATAGCTAAAGTCCAAATGAGAATTAGAACTATAATTCCTAAAGTGCCTTTTATTAAAAGTACACAAAATGGTGTAAAGGTTCCTGCTATTAAAAGATAGATAGAGGCATGATCTATTTTTCTTAGATAACTTATTTCAGACGCAGGTTTTCCAAATAAATGATAAATTGTGCTTGCTGAGTATAGGATAAAGGATGTTAATCCAAAAATAAGAAAGCTGATTGAGACTGATTCTTTTAAAAGAAAAAAAGTTCCAACAACACTTAAGATAACCCCGAGTAAATGAGAGAAGCCTGAAATGGGATCTTTAATTTTTATCATATTAGTAGTATAACATAGAAATAATTATTTGTTTTTTCTATTTTCTTTAATTCTTTCTACTTCTTTTAGAAGCTTTTTTCTTAAACGAATGTTTGTTGGAGTTATCTCTAAGTATTCATCATTTTTCATAATGCTCATTCCTCTTTCTAGTGTAAGAGTTAATGGAGGAGTTAATACAATTGAATCGTCAGCAGAGGATGACCTCATATTTGTTAATTCTTTTCCCTTTGTTGGGTTTACGGTTAAGTCAACTCCTTTAGAGACATTCCCAATAACCATGCCTTCATAAATTTGTGTTTGAGGGGGGATGTAAAGAGAACCTCTTTCCTGCAAGTTCCATAAGGCAAATCCAAGAGCTTTCCCTGTTGTCATAGAAACCATTGAGCCGAAGCTATTTTTCTTTATTTTCCCTATATGTGGTCTGAATTCAAGGACCCTTGAAAAAAACATGCCTTCTCCTTTTGTGTCAATGATGAATTCATTTTTATACCCTAAAAGTCCTCTTGTTGGTATTTCAAAAATGATTTTAGATTGATCTTTTTCTTTTGAAACGGAAGTCATAGTTCCTGCTCGTTTAGATAATTTTTCTATTATTTTTCCTGAGCTCTCTTCATTGACGATTATAGTAACTTCTTCAAAAGGTTCAAGCATGATTTCATTTTCTTCTCTAGTAATAACAGATGGTTTTGATATTTGAAATTCATAACCCTCTCGTCTCATATTTTCTATTAAAATAGCGATGTGCATTTCACCTCTTCCAAATACTTTATAATATTTCTTTGATGAAAAATCTATTTTTAAGCCAACATTTATTTCAAGTTCTTTTAAAAGTCTTTCTTTTAATTGTCCGTTTGTGATAAACTTTCCTTCATTTCCTGCGAGCGGAGAATCATTGACAAGAAAGTTTAAAGAGATGGTTGGTTCGTCAATGCTAATAGCTGGAAGCTTTTCTTGGTCTTCATTTTCATAAATTGTATCTCCAATTGTTATATCTTTGAGCCCTGCAATCATGACAATGTCTCCTGTTTTTGCTTCTTGTATTTCTTTTTTTTGAAGCCCTTCAAAAGTAAATAATTTTGTAATTTTTTCCTTAATTTGATTTTTATACCCAACAATCATTCCATTTCTAATTTTTCCTTCATATATTCTACATATAGCTAATCTTCCTAAAAAATTGTCATAAGCAAGATTAAAGGCTTGCGCTAATATTGGATGATTACTTTTTTCTATTTCAGAAGCGGGTTTTACTTCATTTAAAATGGTGTCTAAAAGGGGGGTTAAATCTTTTGAGTTATCATCTATTGTTTTTTTAGCAATTCCTTGTTTTGTGATTGAGTATAAAGTTTTAAAGTTGAGTTGTTCGTCAGTAGCTCCTAAGTCTAGGAAAAGTTCATAAATCATTTCTTCTACTTCTTTTATTCTTGCATCTTTTTTGTCTATTTTATTTATAACAACAATTG
>JBAYXY010000001.1:0-27143 GCA_041673285.1 Minisyncoccota bacterium | reverse complement strand
CGAAAACTAGGAGCCACAAAAATTGAACTCGGTGTTCAAAGCATCTACAATAACATTCTTAAAAAAACAAAAAGAGGACATGATGTCAACACAACTATTAAAGCAACTGAATTATTAAAAAATGCAGGCTTCAAAGTTTCCTATCAAATTATGCTTAACTTACCTTTAAGTAATCCTAAAAAAGATTTAGAAATGGTAAAAGAGCTTTTCAAAAATCAAAACTTTAAACCTGATTACTTAAAAATATACCCTTGTGCCCTTATTAAAAATACAGAGCTTTATCATGATTACAAAAAAGGAAATTATAAGCCATACACTGAAAAAGAACTCATCAATCTTATTAAACAAATCAAAAAACAAGTCCCTTATTACACAAGAATTGAAAGAATCATCAGAGACATTCCCGCACCCTTGATTGTTGAAGGTGGTGCAAGAACATCTAACCTAAGACAAATCATAGATACTGAAATCAAAAAAGAAAATTGGAAATGTAAATGTATTCGTTGTAGAGAAATAAAGGATCAAAAACAATCAGCAAAATTAAAATTATTTAAACAGGAATACACTGCACAAAATGGAAAAGAAATCTTTTTAAGTTTTGAAGATGAAAAAAGAAAAAACATTTACTCCATGTTAAGACTTAGAATTATCAAAGACATTGCTATTATAAGAGAGTTACATACCTATGGAGAATCTAAAAGAATAGAAGAAAAAGGAGATGTTCAGCACAGAGGACTTGGAAAAGCACTTATCAAAGAAGCAGAAAAAATAGCAAAACCTAAAAAAATCTATGTAATTTCAGGAGTTGGAGTCAGAGATTATTATAGAAAATTAGGATACAAATTAGAAAACTATTATATGGTTAAAACCTTTTCACCCTAATTAAGCCACTACAAGGAATAACTTCTATTCCTCTTTTTTCAAGCTCGTCTAAAAATAAATTCATACCAAGTGAATCTGAGGAAATGTGACCTGCTATCACTACATTAATATTATTTGCTTCTGCTTCTTTTTTATTCCTCTCAGACATATGCATTCCAATGACTGTACCTATACCAGCTTGTGCCATTTTCTCATACATTTTTTCAGAACCCTCTGTTCCCCCTGTAATTTCAGTTAAAGCAACCTTTCCACATCTATTCTCAGGACTTCCAACAAAAAGTGAAGGCCCTGCCCCTATTTTAATTGCTTCTTTGTATTCAGGAATATTTTCAATAATCTGAATAATGTTTTCTAAATATTGAGGTTCTCCTTTTTTTATCTCTTTCTTTAAAAAATCAGCAGCTAAATTATCACATGGCGTATGACTATTCATAAAATTAAGCTTTAAAAGTTTTGCCATATCCACTGCCCGATTATGATTAGCAGCACTCACAGATCTTTTAACTTCTGATATTCTTTCCCTTGTTACTTTCTCCGCTTGATTTACAGGAACACCATAATAACTTAATATATCTATCTGAATATCCATCACATCAGAAAGCCAAGCCAATCCTTTTCCCTCAGGATGATGTCCAATTACTAAATCTATATCGCCTAATTTGTCTGCTAAAAGAAGCTCCTCTCCCTCTATATCAATTCCCGCTAAAACCTTTTTAACTTCGTTATCAAAAGCAACGTTATATATCCTAGAATCCATATAGGGATTTGTTAATGCCTCCAAATCAAAGTTATTCTTTTGGTCTAAACTTAACTTCTCATAACTTTCTTTCCTCCTTTCAAGATTTTTAAGAATAACATCCCGTCCTCTAAAATCTGCTTCCACTCCAAGTTTTATTGATAAATCAAATATCTCCTTTATTTTCATTTTAGTTAAATGGGATTTCTTTAAAATCTGGGTTCTTCTCTATTTTTTTAAACATTGAATTTAAGTTTAATGTCTTTTCAGCATCTAGTACTGAGTCCACTACCTTTAACTTAATTACACCGTTTTGCTTGATTGAAACTTGAACAGATTCTTTTTCTCGATCTTCTAAAGTACTCTGCCCTACAAGAGCGTTGTTATAATACCATGCTCTTGATTTAAAGCTTGCATCTACTGACATTTTTGTGTGATTAGGCACTGATGAAGAGTCCCTTAAAAACAAGTGCGTATCTTCAGTAACAGTCATCCCTTCAAAAGAATTCTCACACTTCTTATAATGCGAATTAGAAGAGCAATCAATAGCATCAGTCTTAATACAACAAGAAAAGTCTGCAACAATTGCTTTTCTCATTAGAAATGTTTTTGTTATCTCATGCGTATGCCCAAAATAATCTTCTACAGACATTATAATATTTGCATCAAAACTTTTCTCTGATTTTGGAGTAAAAGAACCATACGTCTTTCCAGAGACTATAAGAATTCCTGGAGTGCCTGCCCCCTGCATCAACCATGTACTTTTTTTAATATCTGTATATTCTAATTGACAATCATGATCATCTGGATCCGATGCATCATTTATTAAATTAACTACTTTACCAAAATCAAAATAGCATTTTTCCCCATCATCCACATCGTTATTTCTACACCCCAGTTTAAAATTTGCCTCAGGCTTTTCAGTAGGACAAGCATTTTTCGGGTCATAAGTTGTTGTTGCACCCACATACCTTATCTCTCCTAAAACAGCTGCTGGTATTGCATCATCATTCAATGCTCCTCCCCAAGCATTTCCTAATATCTTATGTTTTGTTTGTCCATTCTCAACAACTGTTTCTACAATTGTATTATAAACTGTTCCCTCTTTAACAAAATTCACGGAATCATTTCCATCAAATTTTATCCATCCATCCCAGCCCCCTGCATTATCTCCTGCTCCATCTGTTGTACACTTTCCCGTACTTTCATCATAATCACAAGCAGACAAAGCTCTTGCCCAGCCAGTTATTTTAGCCTTTCCTGACTCCTTATGATATTCAATTCTAGCACCATGGTTAGCGCCAGTATTATTCGCTGGAAAATTAGTCACACGAATTTCGTCTTCATTAAAGCTAATTGGCCCTATTGCGGGACTCCAAGCATAGCCTGAAAGCGTTCTGTCATCATTTATATTCACCCCATAATGAGCAATATCAGTACCCACATTTCCACAATCATAAGAACCACCGCTACAATTCATGCAATTCAAAGAAATCGGACCAATGGGATTAGCATACGCCCAGCCAAAAACATTACCACTTGAAACATCTCCACACTTATTGCTACTTGCTGCAAAAAGCTCTCTAGCAGACCAATCACCTTTTAGATCAAGTAAATTAATCTCCTTAATTTGACTTTTATTATAGAAAGTAACACCTAAAACAAAAAGGCTTACTATAAATAATGGAATTAGAATATTTTTTTTCATGGACATAACTTTATTTTTTATTTTTATTTATAACTAAATAATATTATACCACTTTAAAGATTTTGTGCAAACACTACTTTGTTAAAAGTAAGCTCACCTCATTTTTAAAAACTTCTACAATCCCTCCTTCGCTTAAAATTGTTTTTGTTTCATCTTCAAATTCAATCTTAATTTGTCCTTTGTGAATAATAGAAATAAGCTCTGTGTGATGTGGAAGAATCGTAATATATCCAGATAAAGTAGGCAAATTTACACTCTTTGCTTTTTTATTAAATAATTCTTTTTCAGGAGTAATTACTTTAACTAACATATTATTTTTTAGCCTTTATTACTTCCTCTATACTTCCCTTCATATAGAATCTATCTTCAGGAATATTGTCTAACTCACCCTTAATAATTTTATCAAACCCTTCAATGGTTTCTTCAACTTTCACATACCTTCCTTCTATGCTTGAAAACTGCTCAGCCACAAAAAATGGTTGAGATAAAAACTTTTGAATTTTCCTTGCTCTATCTACAACAATTTTATCTTCATCAGACAACTCCTCAATTCCAAGTATTGCAATAATATCTTGAAGCTCTTTATACCTTTGAAGCAGTCTCTTCACTTCTGAAGCCACCCTATAATGCTTCTCTCCCACCACTCTAGGGCTTAAAAAAGATGAAGAGGATTCCAATGGATCCACTGCAGGATAAAGTCCCAAAGATGCAATCGCACGAGATAATACAAGCTGTGAATCTAAGTGTGAAAAAGTAGCCACAATTGCTGGGTCTGTTAAATCATCAGCAGGAACATAAATCGCTTGTACGGATGTAATTGAACCATCTTTAGTTGAAGTAATTCTTTCCTCAAGCTCCCCAATCTCAGATGATAATGTTGGCTGATAACCTGTTTGAGAAGGAATTCTTCCTAAAAGTGCAGATACCTCTGACCCCGCTAAAACAAAACGGAAAATATTATCCATAAAAAGAAGCACATCTTTTTTCTCTTGATCTCTAAAATATTCAGCAATCGTTAAACCTGTAAAAGGAACTCTATACCTAACCCCTGGTACTTCGTTCATTTGCCCAAATACAAGTGCTGTATTCTTTAAAGCACCTGATTCCTCCATTTCTAAATAAATGTCATTTCCTTCTCTTGATCTTTCTCCAATTCCTGCAAAAACAGACACTCCCTCATGCATTTTTGCCACATTTCCAATCAATTCTTGAATCAAAACAGTTTTACCAACTCCTGCACCACCAAATAATCCCACTTTCCCACCTTTAGGAAGAGGACACAATAAATCAATTGCTTTAATTCCTGTTTCCAAAATCTCTGTTTCCGAGCTTTGATCTTCATAAGAAACTTTCGTTCCTAAAATAGGAGCGTGCATTTTTGTTTTTGGCGCCTCCTTATTATCAATCGGCTCCCCTAAAACATTTAAGATTCTTCCTAAGACTTGCTCTCCAACAGGAACTGTTATTGGTTTTTCTAATGATTTTACATGATCCCCTCTTTTAAGCCCCTCTGTTGCACCCATTGCAAGACATCTCACCTTATCCTCACCTAAAATCTGCTCCACTTCTAAAATCAAGTTCTTATCTTTTACTAAAAGGGCTTCATATAGTGATGGACTCTTTCCCTCTTCAAACTCTACATCCACTACTGGCCCAATGATTTGTATTATTTTTGCCATATCTTACTTTAATTTTAATTATTATTCCATTGCTTCTTTTGTAGAAGAAATTTCTGAAACTTCATTTGTAATATTTTGTTGTCTCGCCTTATTATACTCAAGCTTAAGCTCTCCTAATATTTCACTTGCATTGTCAGATGCATTTTTCATTGCCATCATTCTTGCTGAATGCTCTGCTGTATTTGCTGACAGTATAAACTGATAAATTAAATAAAGAATAAACTCAGAAACTGCTTCGTCTAAAATCCTTTTTGATGTTGGCTCTAAAATATATTCAATCTCCTCATCATCCTCTATCTCTTCTTTAACAAAATTCTCTACAATGCTTTTATTCAAAGGAAACAAATCTATACATTTTGGTTTTTGAGAAAAAGTAGAAACAAAGTCATTATAGAGAAAATAGATTTTATCATAATCTTTATCAATAAAAGATTTTAATAAAAAGTCAGCAATTTCCTTCACTTGACTAAATCTAAAAAAATCTCCAATCCCAAAATATTCTTTTTTTACGTTTTCCTCGTGTTTCTTAAAAAAACTAATTGCCTTTTTTGAAATCGGTAAAACTTCCACTTCAGCCTCTTTGTATTTCTCCCTCAAACCCTCAATCTCCTTTAAAGCAAACCTTAAAATATTTAAATTAAAAGGACCGCAAAAACCTCTATCAGAAGCAACAACACAAACCAAAACTTTCTTAACCTCCCTTTTCTCTAAAAATATAGATTCATTTTTCTCTAAAAGCTTTTCTAATCTTTTTAAAATCCTTGCCATCGCTATTCTAAACTCTTTTGTTTCATTAAATCTTTTCTGCGTTTTTCTCATTTTTAAAGCAGAAAAAGTCTCCAAAGCTGCTGTTATCTCTGTTATATTCTTAACTGACCCAATTTTTGCTTTAACTGCTCTTAGATCCATAAGATTCTTTTACTTTTTTAACAACCTCTTCAATCTTCTTTTTAGTTTCATCTGAAAGCTCTCTTGTCTTTTTAATCTCCTCAAAAATTTCTGGTTTTGAAATCTGTATTTCTTCAAACAACTTTTTTTCAAAAGTATCTAAATCCTCTTCTTTCAAATCCTCAATTGAACAAGACACAGCAGAATAGATTATAGCAACCTCCTTTTCAAATGAAATTGGCTCTAGATCATTTTGCCTTAAAATTTTAATAATCCCTTTTCCTCTCTCAAGGATTTTCTTTGTTTCTAAATCAAGCTCTTCTGTAAATTCAGAAAATCTTTCAAGTTCTTGAAATTGTGTTAAATTTAATTTCAAGCTTCCACAAGCTTTTTTCATAGCCTTTGTTTGAGCAGTTGACCCCACTCTTGAAACAGAAGCTCCAATATCCATCGCTGGTTTTTGCTCTTTTCTAAATAAACTTGAATCTAAAAATATTTGTCCATCTGTAATAGAAATCACGTTTGTAGGAATATAGCCTGAAATATCACCAGCCTGTGTTTCAATAATTGGAAGAGCAGTTAATGACCCTCCTCCTTTTTCATCTGAAAGCTTGGCAGCTCTTTCTAAAAGCCTTGAGTGTAAATAGAAAACATCTCCAGGATAAGCCTCTCTACCAGGTGGCCTTCTTAAAATCAAAGATATTTCTCTCCATGCCCAGGCCTGTCTTGTTAAATCATCATAAACAAGCAGTGCATGCTCTCCTTTGTCTCTAAAATATTCTCCCATTGTCACTCCTACAAATGGCGCTAAATAAAGCATTGGCGCTGGATCATCTGGAAAAGCAGCTACAATAATAGAATATTCAAGCGCTCCCGCATCTTCAAGCGTTTTTACAAGTCTCTTAATTTTACTCTTTTTCTGACCACAAGCTACATAAATACAAACAGGTCTTTCTTTCTCATTCTTTTGATTAATAATAGCATCAACTGCTATTGCAGTTTTTCCAAGACTTTTATCACCAATAATTAATTGTCTTTGCCCTCTTCCAATTGGAGTTAATGCATCCACAATTTTAATCCCTGTATGCAATGGCTCAGTCACTGGTTGTCTATCCATCACGGAAGGACCTCTTCTTTCAAGAGGTAGTCTTGTCTTTGTACTGATTTCTCCTTTCCCATCTAATGGATTTCCAAGCGAATCTACCACTCTTCCTAAAAGTTCTTCACCAACATTAATCGAAAAAACTGAACCTGTTCTTTTTACAACATGACCTTCTCTAATTTTTGTAACATCGCCTAAAATAACAGCACCCACTTCAAATTCCTCTAAGTTTAAAGCAAGCCCATAAATATTCGCTTCTTCAAAAAATATTAATTCAAAGTTTTCAACATTTTTAAGTCCAGAAATCCTTGCCACAACATCTTTAATCTCTGTAACTTCTCCTGTTTCCTCTAATTCAGATTTAAGCTCAATTCCCTCTAATTGTTTTTTAAATTTTTCAATTATATCCATAAGCTTTATTTTTTAATTTTATTAAAGTATCCTTAATCGATGCTTTAATAAGATAATCTTTTGTTTTTATACGAAATCCTCCTATTAAATCCTCATCAACTATATAGTTAATGGACTTACCGCTTCCCTCAAGAATTTCTATTCTCTTATTAATCTCATTTTTCAAATCCTCATCAATTTCCTTAGCAATAAAAACTTTTACTTCCTGTTCTTTCTTTCTAATCCTTTTGTACTTTTTAATAATTGCAGGAATTAAATAATTCTTTTTATTTAAAGATAAGATTAGATTTTTAATAATCTCCTCTTCTTTTCCTTTGTTCTCTTCAAGAGCTAAATAAAGTGCTCTTGCCCAAAATAAAATCTCTTTATCTTTCTTCATTTAAATTCTCCAAATAACTACTTATTATTTGATCATTTTCTCTTCTATCTATTTTACTTTTTAAAATATTCTCTGCTAAAGAAATAGAATGATTAATGATTTCCCTTTTTGTTTTCTCTTTTTCTTTTAATTTAAGATCCTGTGCTTCCATTTCCGCTTTCAATAACATTTCTTTTTTTACTTCGTCTAATGCAAGCATTGTTTTTTCTTTCCTTTTTTCAGCTTCCTTTTCCGCCAAAGACAGAATTTTCTTTCTGTCTTCTTCGTTTTTAGCTCTTAAATTTTTATCAGCTTCTCTTAAATCATTTAATTTTTGTTCTGCCTTCTCTTCTTTTAAAACACCCTCTTTAATCTTTTTCTGCCTTTCATCTAACATCTTAAAAAGAGGTTTAAAAACAAAAACCGAAAGCAAAATAAATAATATAACAAAATTAAATACCTGTCCTACAAATGTTAGGATCCAATTTGTTTCCATAACTTAAGATACTACAAAAATTAATATAAGGGCGATTACAAGTGCATAAATGGCAATAGCCTCTGCAAATGCAATTGCTAAAATCATACTTGTTTGAATTTTAGAAGCTGCGTCTGGATTTCTTCCAATTGCTTCTGATGCCTTTGAACCAATAAGTCCAATTGAAATTGCTGGTGCAATAGAGCCAGCTGTGATTGCTAATACTGCTGCAAATGCTAATTCTGGATTAATCATATTTTTTTATTTTATTTATTATTCTTATTATTATTAACCTTTTTATTAATATATGGAATGATTATTCTATAAACCATGTATATTGCTAGTATAAAACCTGATACAATTCCTACTATGAAAAATAATGGAAATGTTTCAAACTTTTTATCTGCTCCTATCCCTAAAAGCAGGAAACCTACTAAGGGTAGTGCAATCAAAAGTCCAATTTTTAAACCCAAATACATTGTATTTACTTTTCTAACCATGTTCTTCTGTTTGAACTGTTACTACATAAAATATTGCAATTAATGAAGAAAAAATCAAGGCCTGAATAAATCCAACAATCACTTCTAGTGCTAAGAATGGCAGAGGTATAACAAACGCAATCAGCGATGACACTACCATTAAAAGTATTTCTCCTGCAAATAAATTACCAAAAAGCCTTAATCCTAATGAAAAAACCCTTGCAAACTCTCCTATGCCTTCAAGTATCCCTATAAAAAAATACAATGGATTTTTAAAATTAATATACTTGCTCAAATAATTAAATGCTCCAATTTTCAAAAGTGCTTTTATATGAATGTATAACATAGAAACTATAGCAATTGCAAATGTAAACATTAAATCTGAACTTGGAGACCTTAAAGGCGTGAACACTCCCACTCCAGGAATTATTTCCACTAAATTAGAACATATCACAAAAATAAATATTGTTGCACATATTGGAAAAATCTCTTTTGTTCTTTCTCTATTCCCTGTAACACTATCTAAAAAATTAAAAATGGATTCAATAATCCATTCAAAAAAATTTTGTGTTCGAGAAGGTATCAATTTTTTGTTTTTCAAGCCCACAAAAAAAGCAACAAAAATAAAGAGAGCACACAATAGTGCAATAAAATACGTATTTGTAATTCCTAAGAATAAATGATCTCCTGTTAAACCAAGTACGTGCATATCTTTTAATTACATTTCTATACTAGAAGCTAACAAAGAAAAAGTCAAGTTTTTGTACTGGTCCATATGATACTGTGCCTTTAGAGAAGATAAGTTTTAAAGATAATAACATTGTAAAATATGGCCAAAGGGCGTATAGGAAGAAGCATGATTACATATAGAACTACAATTCCTTTTTGTAGATCTATTGCTAGTTCTTCTTTTAAAGCAGGCAACTTAACAAACAAGGAAAGCATCGGTTAAGGATCAAGCGATACCAAAAAAAAGGAATCTTAGGCTTAAATAACTTGCCTAAGACTCCTCTTTCAAAACCTCGAAAAAAGGTTACTGTTGTAACTGTTCTCAAAGTAGTCGAATTAAGAGAACAGTTTCCAAACTTCAGTAAGTATAAGATAAAGCATCTTTTAGAAAATGTCCATAGTATTTCTGTTTCGTATAGTACGATAGGCAGAATCTTAAAAAGAAAAGGACTCATTGATAAAAAGAGTACTTAGAATCTATTCTACGAAGTCATCAAGAACAGGAAAAGAACTTATTGAAGAATGCAGGCGGAGCTTTGATTTTAAGATGAAGGCTATTCAAACAGATAACGGTTCTGAATTTCACAAAGAATTTCATAAACATTTAGTAAAGCTTGATCTTCCCCATTACTATACTTATCCAAGACAACCAAAGTAAAATAGTTATGTAGAAAGATCACACAGGTCTGATGAACAGGAGTTTTACTTAAATGGGAACAAGGCGTATGACATTGAAGTCATGCAAGAAAGAATTCTGAAATGGGAACACATTTGGAATAATGTTAGACCGCATGAAGCTCTTGATTTTTTAACTCCGAATGAGTATTTGAAGAAGTACTTTAATGACGAAAAGGATTGTAAGACAACGATTGTTTTACAAACTTAAAGTGCACAATATGTTCGCGGACCTTTACATCAAAGCTCGCTCTCGCTCTTACAACTCTTCCCTAAACTTACAATCCCTTATCTATTTAACTACATTAACATAACCTGCCTCATTAATCTTAAAAGCTTGATTGCAATCAGGGCAAATAATTTCATTTATAATACAAAATTCCAGTTTTTAAAAACTAATTATATCTTATACATCTAATAATTACTTTTATCTAAAACTAACTTAAGCCCTGCTTGATATATTCTTCCGACTCTCTTAGTGAACTAAAATCATTAATCTTGGTTTAAGAATATCTTCTTAGTTTATCATTTTTTACCAAAACACAATAATGTATTTCCCCTTGTTGCAAGATCCTCATTAAAACATTTTGAAAACTCTAAATCAAATATCTTTTTAAAATTATCTTGATCACTTAAAATATTTTTATTTTCTATGCTTTGCCCTTCTAAAAATGTTTCCTCTATATTCGGATAAACAAAATTAGGAAAGCCAAAAACCTCTACGTTTGAAAAATTTGCCTTTTTATAATAGTTTTTAATCTTATTTGGGGTAAAACAATGAATGTATGGCATGTTGTCGTTAAACCTAACCAACGAACTATTCTTAATCTTAGATAATTCTTTTATATCATTTGTTAAAATTTTAAAAAAATAAGAGTGATATTTATTAGCCACAACCGAAACATATACTCCTCCTTTTTTAATTTTTTTATAAATCTCCTTGATTGCAACTAAAGGATTTTCTACAAAACTTAATACATTATAAAAAGAAATCACTATGTCATAATACTCATCTTTAATAAAAGGCAAATTCTCTATATTTCCAGTATACAAATTAAAGGAATCTGATATTCTCTTAGCCTTTATTTTCTTTTCAGCCTCATTTAGCATTTCTTCTGTGATGTCTACCATATCTATTTGAGATTTTATTTTTTCTTTTTCCAAAAGATCATAAATAATCAAAGACCATCTTCCAGTACCAGCTCCTGCATCAAGAATATTTATCTTTTTTTTACTTAAATTGTTTTTTATAATTTTTTCTTCCACTATTTTTTTCAACAACTCATCAGATAGCTTCCAATACAATTGCTCATCAACCATATCATATTTTTCTGCTTTTTGTGAAAAATATCCCTTAACCCTACTATAGTGTTTTGACATATTCAAATATTTTAAATTTTAATTATAACTAAAATAAGAAAAGAAAAATCTTTTAAAAAAAATTTTAATCTCATCAATCTTTTATAATTTTTTTCGGAAATTTCTACTGGCAAAAAACTTCCCGCATAATGATAAGAAATATTATTAAAAAAAATACCATTCTTCTCTAAATCTAAAAAAATATCTTTAAATTGACTAATTGTATACTTTCTTTCATCATCTAATCTATACCCATCAATAGAACTTGTTATCGGCTTTAATAAGGAACTTGACAATAGTCTTGCTCTGATAATAGCTAATGATTTAAAATTAGGAACCCCTATACACATATATCCACCCTTTTTTGTTACTCTTCTCATTTCTAATATTATTTTTTTTGCTCGCTCTATGTTATAATGCTCTAAAACACCAATATTCCAACAAAGATTAAAAGATTCATTGCTAAATGGCATTTTAAAAATATCTCCATTTATAAAATCAATATTTTTAACATTATAATACTCAGCTAATTTCTTTGAAGATCTTATTGCATTCTTTGATTGATCTAATAAAACTACATGCTTTACATCATTTGCTAATAATAAACTTGAATTCCCAGTTCCTGAACCACATTCCAATACTTTCATATATTTTTTAATGGGGACACTCTTCCGCAACTTTAAATCTATATCCTTATAACAATCAACCCACCAATAATTACCAATCTCTTGATATGTTTCTATATTATCCCCTCTTTTAAACTCTTCTTCCCAATTTTTACTTTTCATAATATTTCGTACCACTTTCTAAAAAATTAAATGTATTTCTCTTGCTATCTATTTCTACTTCTACTCCCAACGGAACAGTTATCATCGGATCAGTGTGCCCAATATCAACATTAAAAAGTACAGGGATGCTACAATCTCTCAAGTATTTTTTAATCATTTCCTTTAACTTTTCAACTTCCTTTGAAGTGTAGCCAAAAGGCCTTCCCACTATCATCCCCTTTATTTCCTTAAAAACACCAGTTAATTTTAAATCCATTAAATGTGTATCTATATTAGCTAACGACTCCCCCTTTTCAATAGAATCTCCTTCAGAGATCTCCCAAAACAAAATCTTATTCTTAAAACTCGGCCAAAACTTTGTACCTCTTAAATGCATCATCGATGAGATGCATCCACCTAAGATCAATCCTTTTGCATTCCCTTCTTGAAGCCACTCCCATCCAGAGTTCTTTTTCATTTTTCTTTTCCTTTTTAAATCTTCTTTCTTAAACCAATTTAGCACCTCTTCCGTATATTCCCCTGAAGGACACACCTCCCCTATAGGATCTGCCTGCATTAATGCCTTTTTAAAATATTCTTCTGTATAGGGTAACATTTTAGGATTTTCCGCAAACTGATTTAATGCTGATGGCCCATAAAAAGTCACTAAATTACACTGTGTCAAGAAAGCAAAATGCAAAACTGTAATATCAGAATATCCTAAAAATATTTTCGGATTCTTTTTAATTAATTCAAAATCTAAATAGTCCAAAACTTGATTGGAGTGATTTCCACCTGTAAAAGAAATTATTGCTGTAATTTCAGAATCTCTAAAAAAATCATGAATATCCTCTGCTCTTTTTTTAGGATCGCCAGCAATATAGTCATTGACTAATAGTGCATTTTTACCTACTTTCACTTTAAAGCCCAAAGACACCAACATTTCAATTCCATTTTTCACTCTATGCGGAACCATTCCAGCCAAAGGCGAAGATGGACTAATTAATCCTATTATATCTCTTTTTTTTAAATTATTTGGTCTAATCATGGTAAAGATTTTATATTTTTCAATCTAGGATAAGGAATAACATCTTTTATGTCTTCCTTCCCTAATACCCAAGCAATAAATCTTTCTATTCCAATACCGAATCCTGAAGTCATTTTGTAATTTTTCATCCTTCTCAAGTCAATATACCATTCATATGGTTCTGAAGAAACTTTTTGTCTTTTTAACGATTGATACATTTCCTCTGGATCATCCTGCCTTTGTCCGCTTCCGACAACTTCACCACCAAAACCTTTGTCATTAATTGGAGGGAATAATAAATCTGCATTTATAGTCTTATTTTTTAAATACGGTTTTTGATAAAAAGGCACTCTATCTCTATCAAAATTGTTTAGCCATATTGGAATATCAGTTTTCAATATCTTCATCAATTCAAGCTCTCCCGCACTTGTTATGTCTCTTCCCCCTTCTTCAAAATTAATATATTCCTTTTTCTTATTTTTTATTAAAATATTTATCGCATCCTCAAAATCAATTTCAAGAAATTTATTTGAAGCAATAACCTTTTTCAATATCTTTTTTGTTTGCTTACTATCTTCACTTATTTTATTAATGGTATTCTCCATTAACAAAATTGTCTCACATAAAATTTTAACATATCCCTCAATAACAACCTTCAACTCCTCTAACGTTCCCACCATCTCTAATTCACAATGAAAAAACTGGTTAATATGCCTCTTGTCTGGATCCTCCCCCCTCATAGAAGGCAGATAACAATAAACCTTATCAAAATTATTTAAAAGAAGTGGTTCAAACCCAAATTGAGAAGAATCTACTAAAAAAACCTCTAAATTTCCAAATTTAATATTAATAGCCTCTGAATCAGAGCCTGACCCCATTGGAGAAGAAATACTAGGGGTTAACATAAAAAGATCAACACTTGTTGATCTCAGCTTGTCTCCAAAATAATAATCAGAAACTAATCTTATGTATTGTCTTAAAATCAATAAAGCAAAAAAATAATTTTTTGTAGCAATATCTTTATAGTATTTCTTTGGATTATATTTAGGAACGTAAAAATCACCTCTAGTTTCACCTATTCTTAAATCATCTTTTAATAATCTATTTTTAATATAAAAAGGTGTCATAAAATATATTCATTTTTAATAAAAATCCTCATTATTAATATAAATACCTTGAAAAATACTAAAAGTCAATTCAATGAAAAAAGAGATTATTGCATCTCTCTTATTTTTTTTAACAAATTAGAAGATATTCCATATGTCTCTCTTATTTGTTTTTCACTCATTTTTATCGATGAAAATCTTTTAACAAATTTCTCAATGTTGTTCCTGAAAACCATCTTTTCCTCATGGATAATTTCTATGATATTATCTATCTCCTCATCCTGGTAATCAATCTTGTAAAAATTAATCAATAAATCATTTATATCTATTTTTCCACTTTTAATAAAAACTATTTCCATTACAGTCCTTATCATCTTTCTTAAAACATATCCTTGCTTATTCTTATAAGGTATGACTTTTTCGGTAATAAGAACTCCTATTGTTCTTAAATGATCCGTTATCACTTTAAGGTCAACTTGTGAAAATTGATCATAACCTTTTTCAAAAAAATTCTCTACACATTTAAATTGATCCCTTATCAAATCAATCTCGTAATGATTACACTCTTGTTTAATTGCTAAAAGCCTCTCTATTCCCATTGCAATTTCAAATCCTTGATTTCTTATTTTTTTAACTATTCCATTTTCTTCCCTCGCATTAATATCAATGACATTCAAAAGAGGGATAAAAATATCTTCTTGGTATAATAATTGCTCAGCACTATTAACCATCTCTTTACTGTCACGTGAATATATTAATGTTATTCCCTCTCCCACAAGAGATTCTTTTCCAAACCTCCATTTAGTCCAAAAAATATTATTCCCATCTATTTTAAATATCCTATCTATTTTGATTCTATTTTCTAAAAGCACCTTTTCAAATAAAAAGTTATCAAAAGGAATGGCAAAATAGAATCTGTCTTTATCAATTTTCATATATTCTAGCAATTCAAACAAAATAGCCATAACTTCATAATAATTTGAATTAAAAAATATTAAACCAAGCATCTCAAAAAAAGTATTGCAATAATTACTTTCATTTATCTCTTTTAAAGAATAAGCCCTTCCCCCCATCCTAATACATTTTTGTATTAAGGCGATATTTTTTTCAACGTATTCTTCTTTAAGAAATAAATCCTTAAAAGGAGTAATGCTAGCATTTACAAAAAGCAAATCATCTTCTTGAGAAACCACTGAAAATGACTTATAAATATCAAAACCTTTTCTTTCGCAAAAGCTCAACAAATCTTTTTTAACATTTTCACCTTCTTTCATTTTAATCACCAATTTTCAAAGAACATTTAATATTATATTTCTATCATAAAACGCAAAAATAAATATGTCAATACTTTGTATGCGTCCATATAACATTATATAATTACAAATCAAAGACTTTTTAAGCTAATAGTTTCTTTCCGCTTAAAATTGCGAATCCTTTCCTTATACCTTTCAATTCAGCTTCGCTGATTTGCGAAATACTTTCTATTTCACATTCTGAAAACCATTTAAACTCAGAATGATCCTCAGGATTAAGCTTAATATCCGCAATCGGATCTTTAAAATTTGCAAAATAAATAACCTCAATGGAATGAAATCCCTTTACTTCATTTAAATAAGTAAAAACTGCGAATGGATCGCCAACCTTTATCCGCATCCCATGCTCTTCCATAATTTCGCGCTCTAATCCCTCAATAATATCCTCTCCCCAATCAATATGTCCCCCTGGCATCTCAAAAACGCTAGGTAAAAATTTCTTCGTATCAGCTCTTTTTGGTAAGAATACCTTTATCACATCATCAAAATTATGATATATGAATGCACAAGCAGTTATTGCTTGCCTGTGACTTGTAAATACTTTTTTATTCATAAAATTAATAATTTAATTTAATAATTCATTTCCAAAGAGTATACAATATTATTCCTACAAATCGTCAAAGCAAAAACTCAAAGTAGTTCTCTTTTGTAATCATTTTAAACTCAGAATCATAAGTTTCAAGAAACAACTTAGGAACTTTCACTTTATCCTTTTTCCACTTAAACTCATAAGCAAATAATTTTCCCCCCTGCTCTTCAATATAATCTATTTCTTTTTGATCATATGTTCTCCAAAAGTATGTATTCACATAATTATTTGTGTAATGATTATGTTTTTTCCTTTCTGCTATGCAAAAATTCTCATACAAAGCACCCACATCATTTCTAATATTCAAAGGATTAAAGTTTCTAATTAAGCCGTTTCTCACGCCCAAATCATAAAAATATATTTTTAGTGATTTTGTAAGCTCATTTCTTAGATTCCTACTAAAAGAATGAAGCTTAAAAACAACAAAGCACTGTTCCAAAATATCAATATAGTATTCAATTGTTTGTCTACTCACTCCAAGCTTCTTAGAAAGCTCAGTATATGAAACTTCATTTCCGATTTGAAGTGCTAAGAGTTGCAGTAACTTCACTAAAAGGCTTGATTTTTTAATCTTTTCAAAAGCTAAAACATCCTTGAATAAATAACTAGAAACAAGCAATTCAAGATTTTCAATTGCTTTTTCTCTATTCAATAAAAATATTTCAGGATAAAGTCCTAATATCATAGACTTTTCCAAAATAGGATCAACTTCTATCTCAGGCAAAGACAAAGGATAAAGAATAAACTCACTTGCTCTTCCTGTTAACTTACCCTCCAAGTCAAAATCAAAAGAACCAGTAGCAATTACTTGAAGGTCAGGATAAGTATCAATCAAAACTTTTAGAATAAGGCCAATGTTCTCAATCTTCTGTGCCTCATCTAAAACAACAAGGTCACTCCCACCAAGAAAGTTTTTAAGCCTCTTCGGCTCAGCTTTTGAAAGTGCATCTCTTACTGATAATATTTCACAATTAAAATAATTACCATTGTGTTTTTTTAAAATCTCTTTAACTAACGTTGTTTTCCCCACTTGCCTCGCCCCATAAATTATAATGATTTTACCTTTAAAAAGCTCTTTTTCTATTTTATTTTTTAAAATTCTGTTAATCATATTGCATAATTCTATTTAATTTTGTAAGTGTACTTGCATTTTTACATAAAAAACGCATTTTGTAAAAACTTATCTTGACAACACTATTTTACAATGATAAAACATAATTGGTTATTATGGGACTAGAAGACTTAAGCGACGCTGAGCTAATCAAGCTCAGAAGAACGCTTCCAGACAACGCATCAGCATATCGCTATGTATGCGCTGAATTATTAAAACGAAGCGAGCAGGACGAATCACTTCTCGATGACTTTTTAGGCTATGGATTAATTTTTCTCTAGCCTTTTTATTTTCTCAAATTCTTCTAAAACAACTTGCTTTTCATTCCAATCTTCCCGTCTCCCATTTTCCCATGCAATACAAGTTTCAGAACCTTTCCCTGTAATTACAACAACATCCCCTTTTTCTGCAAGCAAAAGTGCTTTAAAAATCGCCTCTCTTCTATCAAAAATCTTTATTGCATTTTCAACTTTTAATGCGACCTCATCTATGATTGCTTGAGGGTCTTCATCATAAGGATCTTCATTTGTAATAATGATCTGCTTCGCATGTCTTAAAGCAATCTCTCCTAAAACTGGCCTTTTCCACTTATCCCTTCCTCCCCCACAAGCTCCTAGAACAACAATATCAGGCTTTAAATAAGTATAAACCTTTTCAAGTGCATTTGGAGTAAATGCATAATCTATAAAAACAGAAAAAGGAAAATCTATCACTTTTTGCATTCTTCCAGAAATACCTTCTACATTTAAAACTCCTTTCTTTATCGTCTCCAAACTCATTTGACAAAATAATCCCAAAGCAATTCCTGCAAGCAAGTTATAAACATTAAATTCTCCTAAAAGATTTGTTTTGAATTTCATATTTCTAACTTCAAACTCTGAATCCTCTTTTCCTACTTTTACATTGAAAGCCATCACATCTCCTTGTTCTAAAATAGAATATGTTATCTTTTTCTTTGCCAAAAAAGAATTAAAATATTCAAAATAAGGGTCATCTTTATTCAAAATATGAATCCCTTTTACCGCTTTAAAAAACTTTCCTTTTGCCTTTTTGTAATTTTCAAAACCTCCATGCGATTCAATATGCTCCTCTGACAAATTTGTCATTATAGCAATATCAAAATTAATAAACTTATGCCTAAATTGTTCAACACCTTCTGAAGTTACTTCAATAATCACATAATCACACTTCTTTAAAACAGCCTCCTTTAAAAACTTTTGTATTTTAAATCTCCCTGGCATTGTCATTTTTAAATCATTCACCTTTTCTTCATCTTGAATTTTAAAAGAAATAGAAGACATCACTGCCACTTTAAAACCCCCTGCTTCTAAAATACAAGAACATATGTTTGCTGTTGTTGACTTTCCATTTGTTCCTGTAATTCCAATAACTTTAATTTTAGAACTTGGAAAACCATAAATCAAAGCTCCAACAAAAGCTAAAACATAATGATATACTTTAAAAACAAATTTTGGTATGTATTTTTTAATGCTCATCTTCCTAAATATTGAAGCGCTAATCTTATTCTCTCTTCAACATCTTTAACATTTTCGTCAACCTTTGAAAGTGCATTTTTAATTTCAGAAGAAGAAAAACCTAACGCCCTTAATGCTAAAACCGTTTCATCATCTTTCTCCTGCTTTTTATCAAGTTCCTTAATCTTACCCGTTAATTCAAGTAAAATCTTTTTTGCTTTTTTTATTCCAATCCCCTTAGGAAGCTTCTCATTCTCTAATCTAAACTTAAGCTCTTGAAGCGTGCCTGCTTCTCCTAAAACCAATGCTATCTTAGGCCCTATCCCTGATATTGTTTTTAATAATTTAAACAATGCAAGCTCATTAAAATCCAAAAAACCATAAAGCTCAACTTCCTTTTCTTTCAAAACAAGCTCTGTATAAAATTCTTCTTCTGTTCCTTTTCTTACTTTTCCTAAATTCAAAGAAGACAAATAGATTTCATAGCCAATATCATTTACTAAAAGAATAATACTTTGAGTTCCTTTGTAAATTACCTTACCTTTCAAATATGTAATCATATTATTATAATACCATTTAATTAAAGTTTTTCAATATTATTTACCTTTTACAATTTCTCCTACCATGCTATAATAACTGAAAATAATTAATTAAAATAATAGCCATATGAACAAACAAAAAACACTTATCTTTTCCTTGTCAGCAATGCTCTTCATTGCCTTAGCTTTCATTGTATACAGTTGGACAGAGCCAGTAGAAATGCCAAGCTCATACAGCATTCCTTTGAACACAGGCATAGAGCCTCAAGGAAAAGCAGGAAGATTACTCATCACAGAATTACACGATTTTCAGAATCAAGGCTACTACCTTAACCTTACAGGAGATAGTATTGTTGCAGGAACAATATCAGCAAGCAATCCTACAGAAAATGAACATCTGGCCACAAAAGAATACGTTGATAATAATGCAGGAGGGTCTCCTGCAATAACTAAATACTTTGGCTCTGGTATTGATGGAGATGTTGTCATTACAGGAAATACAACTTTAAACAAAGATATGGAATACAGAAATCTTACTATCAACTCAGGAGCTACCCTAAACCCCAACGGCTGGAGAGTATTTGTGTCTGGGACACTTACCATTAATTCAGGGGGAAAAATAAGTAGAGATGGAAATAATGGAGACAATGCAAGTGGAAAAAATAGATCTTATTCATACGGGGGCACTGCCCTTGCAACTAATAGAGTAGGAGGGTCTGCCAAAGGAGGACGATGTACCTTTGGATGTAGTGCCTCTGGTGGATGTATTCATAGATGTAATGACGGTGGCAATGAAGCCGACAATGGAGAATTTGGATATGGAGGAAAAGGTGGATATGTCGGTGGTGAGGGAGGAGCAGGGGGCACTGGCAATAATACAAATATAATTTTAAGAGAACATATAGATCCTCCCTCACAATCACAATTAGCTCTATTGCCTAGCCTTACACTAGCCACAATTGGCGGTGCGGGAGGAGGTGGAGGAGCCATAGACTATGCAGGTAGCTATGGCTTAAATGGCGGAGGTGGCGGCGGTGGTGGTATAATACACATTTTTGTTAAAAACCTTGTTAATAACGGAACTATAAGTGCACGTGGAGGGAATGGAGGCAACGGAACAACATGGTTCGAAGAAAAATATGGCGTAACCTACGCCGATGGGGGTGGTGGCGGTGGTGGCGGCGGTTACATACTATTAGTATATAATACAAAATCTGGCACAGGAACCGTAGACGTATCTGGCGGAATAGGAGGGCAAGGCGGAGACTCTAACAAACCCGCCTCCAATGGCCAAAACGGAGGCCCTGGAGTTATCAGCGAATACCAAGTTGACTTCTAACCCTTGCATATTTTCAAACTTTAGTATATATTAAACCCATGCCAATACTTAAATCAGCAAAAAAACGTCTTGTGCAAGACAAGAAAAAAACATACGCAAACTTTTTAAAGAAAAAAGAAATGAGAAAAATCTTAAAAGAGATTAAATCTTTGGTTACTTTAAAGAATAAAGAGGAGGCATTAAAACTATTACCAAAAGCATACAAAGCCATTGATAAAGCAGCCAAAACAAATGTTATTAAAGACAATACCGCCTCTCGTAAAAAAGCACGCATTACAAAATTAGTAAACTCATTAGAAAGCGCCAAATAGGCGTTTTTTTGTTGGAACAAGTTGACCTCCTCCAAATGCACAACCTTTTGGACAAGCCTCCACTCTCAAAAAATTAGCATCTAAACTTTCAAGAGCTTTTTTAGCATTCAGAATTCCATAAATTGTTTTCACTTTTTCGCTTTCTTGAGCTTCCAAAATCTCATCAAAAGAGGAAACATCATTAAAATCAATTTTATTCTTTTTTAACATTCTTGAAAGTTCGTGCGTTGTTAAAATATAGTCATTGCTTTTATACTTAACCGCTGTGCAAGGTAAAACAGAAACAACAACAGCATCCTTTTCTTTTTCCTCTATCACCTCCTTTAAAAGAATATGAGGATAGGAAACTTTAGATAAATTAGAAATAAGATCCTTTCTATAAGCTTTTACAAACTGAACAAACGCAGGACAAAAACAAGAAAGCATGGGAAGCTTTTCTTTTTTTTGAATCCTTAATTCAAGTTCTTCTGCTTCCCTCTCTTTAAACAAATTCTCTCCCAAACTCAAATCAAAAACTTTCTTCACTCCTAATTTTCTAATTGCTCCAATTAAATGCTCATTTGAAACACCCATACCTAAACAAACAAAAGGCGAAACTTGAAAAACAACATTTTTACCTTTTTGAATCTCTTCCTCTATTTTCAAAGACGAATCAAAAGAAGAAAAAGCCCCAGAAGGACAATGTACTAAACATTGCCCACAATAAATACATTCTTTTTTGGAAGAAGGAACAATTTCATGAAAACTTCCTTTGTTTTTAATCTCTAAAAACCCAACTTCGCACACATCAACACAATTAAAACAGTTAATACATTTTGAAGAATCATAAATAATGGTATTTTTAAAATTATACTCCTTGTGCCCTATCTTCCTATCCTCCCATTCATTAATAGCAACCCCCCACTCTCTAGCATAGTTAAGCATCTTGCATTTATTATTCCAAATACACGTATTGCATTTTTCAATATGCTGAGAAAACAATAATTTTAAATTAGTTTTCCTTACTTTTAAAATCTCTTCTGTTTCTGTTTTTATAACCATTCCCTCTTTAGGATAAGTTGCACAGGCAGGAAAAAGCTCTCCTTTAATATCAACCACACAAAGCCTGCAAGACTCTTTCGGGGGAATATCAGGGTCATAACAAAGATAAGGAATCTTTATATCATTCTCAATTGCTATTTCTAAAATAGTTTTTTTAGGATCAACCAATATTTTTTTTCCATCTATTTCTATTTCAAACATATTTTTTTAATTAAACTTCTAAAAGGAATCGGAATGCCTTTTCCCAAAGCACAAAAGCTTGTTTTCTCAAGTGCTAAAAATAATTCTTCGAGCTTTTCAATTTCTCTTTTCCTTACCATTTCTAAAATTCGATGTGTTCCCTCTCTACAAGGAGTGCATTTATCACAATTTCCATTTGTTAAAAACTCTGCCCATTCCTCCATTACTAAATAAGGGTCTTCACTGTAAGCAATCACTCTCATCAGACCTGTACATTCTAAAACTCTATCAAAATCCTTTTCTTCTAATATCTCCCCTAAAACACCTCCTGCTTGAATATAATAAGGAAAAGGAATTTTAACTTCTTTCAAAATTTCTCTTATCGTTGTATTACTTTTAAGCTCTAAAATATGATCATCAATTCCCTTTCCTAAAACCATATAAAATCTTTCATTCTGATACTCCCCTTTTTCTATTTTAGAAGTATAGTAAAAAGTTTCTACATTATTCACAAGTGTTGGCATATTAAATAATCCTTTTTCTGAAACATAAGGAGGCTTCTTTTTAGGTATCGCTATTTTTTCTTCTATAAAATTTATTAAAGCCGTTTCCTCCCCTCCTATATATTTATTATCCCCTTCAATTAAAGTAATCTTCTCTTCTTTTATCCTCTCTTTAAAAATTGGGTAATAATTTTTATTAAGATAAATAAAAGCGGAAGACTTAGGAATAGTTTTTAATGCTATTTTTATTCCATTTAAAACATCCTCTAAAAAATGCTCTAATATATATTTATCTTTCTTAAAATCAAGCTCCGCCTCAGCTGCATTACAAATAATATACTTTTTAAAAGCTTTTGCATTTAAAACACTTTCCCATTTTAAATATGTAGGAAAACATGCTCCTCCTCTCCCTTTTAAATTTGCTTTTTTTAATTTATCAATAATATTCATATTTCAAGTATAAGCGTTTCCATGGCTATTTTTTCATCAAGCTCTCCTGTCTTTATTTTAGAATCTATTTCTAATATCTTATTATGTATTCTTTTTAAATCCTCAACTGAAAACTTTTGTGATTGATAATAGGATTTTCTTAAAACAAAAGGATGTAAACTCGCCTTTCTATAATCATCTAAAGTTTTAACAATCAACATATTCTTAAATTGAGTTCCTATTAAAGCTAAAAGTCCAAAAATAGACTCTCCTTTTTCTAAATGTTTTTTCGCTAATTTTATGGCATTTTTTTTATCATTTTTAGATATCGCATCCACCGTGTTAAAAATATTTAATTCAGAATTAACATTCACCAAAAACTTCACATCTTCTTCCTCTATCTCATTTTTATAAGCAATCAATTTTTGAATTTCATTTTTCTGTCTCCATAAATCAGAACCAATATATTCATATAATAAATTAAGTGCAGACTTTGTTATACTCCCTCCATTTTTCAAAACCTTTTTTAAAATCCATTTTTTAAGCTCTTCTCCTTTTAAAAATTCGTATTCTTCTATCTTTGCTTTCTTTCTAATAAAAGCATACAAAATGTCTCCTTTCAAAACTTTTTTATCTTCATAAAATATAATAATGTTTTCTGAGTCTAAAAAGTCCTTTCCTCTTTTTTTAATTTCTTCCTTTAATAATTTATTTGAAAAAACATTTTCCACTATAATCAACTTCTTTTCATTAAAAAAAGAAAGTCCTAAAACCTCATCTTTGAGCTCATCAAAACTTAAATTCTTTCCATTTAAAAATCTTTCATTTATTCCGCTTTGATTTTTAAGCTTGTAAGCTGACCTTAGTTCGTTTAATCTCTCCTTTGACCTAAATGTATCTTTTCCGTAAATTAATATTATCATTTTTGACATTTCGGACAAAAGTATGTTCCTCTTTGTCCAATTTTAACGTATTCTACTTTTCCCTTACACTTCAAACATTCTTCTCCACGCCTTCCATAAACAAATGAATGCTCTTGATAAAAACCCTTAATCCCATCTGTCCTCCTATAATCAAAAGCACTACTTCCCTTTAAATCAATGGCTTTTTTTAAAACAAGTTTTATTACCTCATATATTCTTTTCATCTCATTTTCACTTAAACTATTTGCATTCCTTAAAGGAGAAACTCTTGCACAAAATAATATTTCTGATGCATAAATATTTCCTATTCCTGCTATTTTCTCTTGATCCATTAATAATTTTTTAATGTTTGTTTTTGTATTTTTAATAATACCTTTAAAAAATTTAAAAGTAAAATCTTTTGAAAACGGTTCCACCCCCAGCTTGTTTATCTTTTCCAATTTCTCAAACTCTTCTTTTTTAAAAAGCTCAATTTGTCCAAACTTTCTTAAATCAGAAAAACCCAAATCAAAATCATTGTCTAAATAGAAAACTGTACGCACATATTGATTAAACCGATCCTCTTTTAAAGGACCTTCTGAAATAGGATAGAAAATATTATCTCTCATTTCCCACTTTCCTAAAAGAAGATGCCCTGTCATTTTTAAATGAATCAATAAAATATAATTGTCTGACAATTCAAGAATAATATACTTTGCTCGTCTTCTAATATTTAATATTTTCTTATTCTTAATATTTTTAATAGCAGGCAAACTTTTAAGAATTGTTTTTCCTTTTACTTTTAGATTAAGCTCATCTACTATTGTTTGTACTTCTGGTAGTTCAGGCATAAATTAAAATAATCTCAAATTACTTTTTTCAGGAATCTTTGAAACTAAGCTTTTAAAACCAAACTCTTCAAAAAATTGAAGCACCTCATCTTTATCATAATCTCCCCATTTGCACTTCTCTAAATCAAAATCAAAACACACATCTGTTTTTATTTGAGAAAGCTCTTTACTTAAAAAAGCCATTTCTTTTCCTTGAATTAATTTCTCTTTTACCTTTCCCTCTATTAAATCAATATTTCTATAAATATTTTCTAATGTCCCATATTTTTTTAAAAGTGTTGTTGCAGTTTTAATACCAATTCCTAAAACTCCGGGAATATTGTCTGCATTATCTCCCATTAGAGCTTTTAAATCTACAATCTGCTTTGGCAAAATCTCATACCTTTCCCCTATTTTCTTTTCATCAAAAAAAACAAGCTTCCCTGTTAAAAAAACCAGCTTCACATTCTTATCCACTAATTGAAGATTATCTAAATCTCCCGACAATATTATTTTCTCCAAATTTCCATTTTCTTTTTTTGCAATTGTTCCAATCAAATCATCCCCCTCAAACCCCTCTTTTTCAAAAATAGGGATTCTAAACTTTCTTAAAACTTCTTTTACCATCGGTATTTGAGAATAAAGCTCATTAGGCGCTTTTTCCCTTTTTGCTTTGTAATCCTTAAACATTTCTTTTCTAAAAGTCTTTTCCGAAACATCAAAACACGCCGCAATATAATCGGGTTCTAATTCTCTTATTGCTTTAAACAAAAACTTCAAAAACCCAAAAACAGCATTTGCAACTTCTCCTTTCTTATTCTCCAAAGGAGGAAGTGCATGAAACGCTCTATGAATTACTGAGTTGCTATCAATGATGATTATCTTTTTCATAAATCCTTCTCTTATACTTATCTACATATTCAAAATAGATCCATTTTGAATATTTAGGAATGTGTTCTTTTACATTCTCTCCCCATTCAATAAAAACCAAGTTCTCCCTATTCTTTACAATTTCATCAAAGTCTAATCCCAAAACATCAGACACTCTATAAAAATCAATATGATACAAGTTCTTAAAACCTCTAAAATCTATCTTATACTTTTGAATAATATTAAATGTTGGACTTTTAATTTTAACTCCTAAAACGTTTTCAAGTCCTTTCACAAAAGTTGTTTTAGAAGAACCAAGCTCTCCTTGAAGCACAAAAATAGTTGCATGCTCTTTAAAAGGGTAAATGTTAAGCAAGCTTAAAACAAGCTTCTTTGTTTCCTCTTCCGAATTCGTAATCACATCCATAGTTCCATTGTGATTAATTTTTGAAAGTCTGTCAATTTTTTGTGCAAGCCATACAATACTTGCAAGAGATTAATTGTTCGCTAAAGCTTGCAATCTTTGATTATATTCGTTTTTTGACAAGCTTCCATTTTTTAGCATTAAGTCTAGTCCTGCAATGTAGTTTTGTTTGATTTCTGCAGTAGATAAAACAGCATTATAATATCTTACATCATCAATAGTTCCTGAAGCAAACTGTTCCCCGCCACGGGTAAAAGACATTAATGTGATATAAGTTCCATTACACTCATCTGAAAAATCTTTAAAATCCTTTTGTGTTGGCACCCCATTTATAAAAGCCTTTCCTTTAAGCTGGCCATTTTCTTTTTTCCATGTAATTACAGCATGATTCCAATCTTTAGAATACGAAGCAGATCCTAAAGAAACTAAAGGGTCTCCTTTTGAAAAAGAGTTCCTGCGCACATAAGTTCTACAATTTGCATCAGACCTTAAAACATAACTACCAGATGGATTTTTCACCCACAAAGAAATCGTTGCTTCTGTTCCACTAACAAACATATCTATTACAATATGATCATCCCCATCAAAACTTAGGCACCTTCCAAAAATACAATCATCTCCTCCTTTTACTTGAGGATTACCATGAACTGTTCCATGATTAGATCCCCAAGAGTCTTTTACATCATCAGCAGTAGCTATTCTATTAACTGCTTGATTTGTACCATCATCAAACGTCCACTCCGACACCAAACTAAACAACATTTCCTTGTGAATCGTAGACGAAAACGCTTGAGCTTTTGAAAAGTTCGCTTTCTCTATGAAAGAAGAAGTAGCAATGACGACTAGTCCTGAAAGGATGCCAATGATAACAATGACGACTAGAAGTTCAATAAGTGTAAATGACTG